>JASHTO010000663.1 GCA_030040515.1 Terriglobia bacterium | reverse complement strand
TACAGACATAGTAGGGCACTGATGAAGCAACCCAAGTTAACCAAGCTGGAGCTCGAAATTATGGAGGCGGTGTGGGCACGCGGCCAGGCCTCCATCCGTGAAATTCAGGAATCATTTCCCGAAAAGCGCCGCCCCGCCTACACCACCATTCAGACCACCGTCTACCGGCTGGAAGGCAAGCGCGCGCTGCGGCGGGTGAAGAAAGTCGGGAACTTTCATATCTTCGAAGCGCTCATCAGCCGCGATGCCGCCCAGGGGCGTTTGATTGACGATCTGCTGGCGCTCTTCGGCGGGCGTACGCAGCCGGTGATGGCGCATTTGATCGATTCCGGCAAGCTTACGCTCGATGATGTGGATGCGGCCCGCAAGGCGCTGCGCAAGCTGGAGGGCAAGTAGAGCCAGCCCCGTCTGAGCGGGGCCGACGCTACCGCAACCCGCAACACTTCCGGTGAAGGGGAGGTGCTTATGTTGGCACATTACCTGGCGAAGATATTCGCGGCGATTTACCTGCCGATGGCCAATCACCTGTGGCAATCGACGGTCTGCCTGGTGTTTGCGGGCTTGTTGGTCTTGACGATGCGCCACGACCACGCGCGGGTTCGTTACGGAATTTGGCTTGCCGCCTCCCTTAAATTCCTGGTTCCCTTTTCGCTGCTGATCGCGTTGGGCGCGTGCCTGGCGCCGCGGCAATCCAGTTCTGTTCCGGCCGACGCTCTCTACATTGAAATGCAGCAGGTCAGCCAGCCCTTTACGCCTGGACCCAAGGCGAGGGTGCGCGAGCATGGCCGGCCTGCCCAATCGGGCAGCCTCCGGTGGCGGGTTGTGCCGATTCTGCCCTCCGCCACGGTGGTCCTCTGGCTTGGAGGTTTTCTCTTCGTGCTTGCAAGGTGGGGCGAGCGCTGGTGGAAGCTTTCAAAGGACGTTCGTTCGGCTTCACCCTTGCGGTTGGGGCGGGAAGTGGAGGCACTGCGGCGAATCGAACGCCTCGCCGGAGTGCGCAAGCCCATTGAGATGCGAATTTCGCGGTCGTTCTTGGAACCCGGATCTTCGGCATCTTTCAGTCCGTGCTGGTTTGGCCAAGAGGAATCTCCGGGCATTTGGATGACGCGGAGCTGGAAGCAATTCTTGCGCATGAGTTGATGCATGTGCGCCGGCGCGATAACCTGACCGCGGCGCTGCACATGCTTGTGGAGGCGGTTTTCTGGTTTCATCCGGCGGTCTGGTGGCTGGGCGCGCGAATGGTCAATGAGCGGGAGCGTGCCTGCGATGCGGCCGTGGTGAGGCTGGGCAGCGAACCGCGAGCCTATGCAGAGGGCATATTGAAAGCTTGCGAATTCTGTGTGGAATCGCCATTGGCGTGCGTCTCCGGCGTCACTGGGGCGGAATTGAAAGATCGCATTACGGGAATCATGACCAGCCGTCTGAGCCGGGATCTCAGCCTGGGAAGAAAGGTCTGTTTGACCCTCGTGTGCGCCGCCGTGGTCCTTGGCCCCATGCTGTTCGGCCTTCTGAACGCTCCGATCATCCGCGCGCAATCCACTCCCGGTGCGAGCGGCCCATCGACGTCCTTTGAGGTTGCATCCATCAAGCCGGACCATTCCGGACGGCCTGGTAGCCATTTTGATTATCACTTGGGCAGGCTCAGCGCGACCGGAGTGGCGGTCGAATCGCTCATTCAATACGCGTATGGCGTGCAAGGGTTCCAAGTCTCGGGCGCGCCGGGTTGGCTGCATTCGGAGAAGTACGATATTGAGGCGAAGGATTACGACTCGGTGGTCGAGAATTTTCCGAAACTTCCTCCGGAGGAACGCCGGGAGCATTTTGAATTGTTGCTGCAATCGCTGCTGGCCGACCGCTTCAAATTAAAGCTGCGGCACGAAACCAAAGAGCTTCCGGTTTATGCCCTGGTGGTGGCGAAGAACGGCCCCCGAATGAAAGTGGCGACTCCCGGCGACACTTACCCCAACGGCTATAAAGGGCCGGACGGCAAATCGCGTCCGGGTTTTGACAGCGAAAGGCGTGGCGAGCTGAACGCTCAGGCGGTGCAAATGGAGCAATGGGCGCGCTACCTGCCGCGCCTGGTTGGGCGCACGGTGATGGATCAAACGGGACTGAAGGATAATTACGATTTCACGCTGAAGTGGTCACCGGAGGAAAATCACGCGGCCATGGCTGAGGGTGCGGGATCTGAACCTTTGCCGGTGGCTGATTCTTCCGGTCCGTCGATTTTCACTGCACTTCAGGAACAGCTCGGCCTGAAGCTGGAATCCACCAAGGGTCCGGTGGAGGTCCTGATTATCGGACACGTCGAGAGGCCCTCGGAAAATTAAAGATATTGAAGGTGCGGCAAAGAAGTTGTCGGATTGGGAGCGCCCTGTGCGCCAATTCGACATCCGTGAAGCCAAGACTCAGCTTTTCGTCCGCCGAGAGATTTCTGCAAGAAGGCACCCTGATAATCGTTCAAATATTCTGTTGACCGTTTAAAGGTTCAGCCGTCCTATTAAGAAGTTGCATCAAAGGGGGAATCTCGGGTTCAGCCTTCGGATGCTTTGGAGAGTCATGGATGACAGAAACGCGCATGTTGGCGAAATATTCAGGCGCAAAGGCGGAGAACCAGCCCTTTTGATATGATTCTGAAACCCCGCAGCACCTACCACTGTGGGCGGGATTCACAAAAAAGGACGGTTAATGACCATGCCAAACCGGGCACATTTGCGAAGAGCAGCTTTCGGCCTGGCAGTTATATGCGGGATGCTGGTCATGAGTCCTGCCGCAGCCTCACGAACTCGGGCGCAGTCGCCGGCTCCGACCGCCGGCGAGCCGCCGCTCACCTTTGAGGTCTCATCGATCAAGCTGAATCATGCCGCGGATAATCGAGTGGGGATCAGATTTGCGCCCGGCAGATTCACCGCCACCGGCGTCCCGCTGAAAATGTTGATTACCCTTGCCTACAACGTTCGCCCTTTCCAGGTTTCCGGCGGGCCGAATTGGATCAACACCGATAAATACGATATTGACGCCAAGATGCCGGACGGGCTGGACGACCAATTGAAGAATCTTCCTGATGACCAGCGCCGGGCGAAATATGATTCGCTGGTTCAATCGTTGCTCGCGGATCGATTCCAACTGAAGGTGAGTCATGAGACCAAGGAGGGCCCCGTTTACAACCTTGAGGTCGCGAAGAACGGTCCCTTGATTCACGAATCCAAGGCCGGAGATCTCGGTGACAACGGGATCAAAGGCCCTGACGGCAAACCTATCCATGGGAATTTCATGCGCATGATGCCCGGCGAGCTTGTGGGAACTGCCGTACCCATACAATTTCTGGCGCAGGAGTTGTCCATGCAAACGGGCCGCAAGGTGATTGACCAGACGGGGCTAAAGGGCAACTATGATTTCGATCTGAAGTGGTCGCCGGACCCGGGCATGATGGGCGGCGATCCGCCCGGAGCAGGCCCTGGCCCGGGTTCAGACGCCGGGCCACCGCCCGACGCCTCCGGACCCTCGATCTTCACCGCCCTTCAGGAGCAGCTTAGGCTGAAGCTCGAATCCTCCAAAGGGCCGATCGAAATGCTGGTGATTCAGAGCGTCGAGAAGCCGTCGGAGAATTAAGGGCCATGATGAACACGGGCTGTAGAAGCTGTGAAGAAATAAACAATCTCACGCTAAGGCGCAAAGACGCAAAGTCGTGCAAGGTAGATGTCCTCTGTTTGCTTTGCGATGCTTTGCGTCTTGGCGTCTTTGCGTGAGGTGCTTTTTTGGGGGTGGATTCCTTCAGACCTTTGGAAACCCGTGTCCGTCGGCTGACGGATAAGGGGCGAGGCGGTGTTTCGCCCCTACGCCGGTCCCACCCTTGCCGTCATGGTGGAAGATAAAGGAGAGACCTTTGAGGAACCGATGTAATCGACGAGCAGTGTTCGCGCTCGGCGCAGTGCTTGCAGCCGTCGCGGCCTTCGGGCAAACGCCTGCCCCTAAACCGGAGTTTGAAGTCGCGACCGTCAAGCCGTCGCCCCCGATGAATATCAACAAAATGCGAGACGAGATCCAGGCCGGCCGGATGCCGCGCTTCGGCCCGCACGTTGATGGAGCGCAGGCTTTGTACATCTTCATGACGCTTCGAGATCTCATCGCCAACGCCTACGATGTGAAGCCTTACCAGATCAGCGGCCCCTCCTGGCTCGGCGGCCAGGGAATGGGATTTGGCGGCGCGCAGCGTTTTGACATTGAAGCCAAGCTGCCCGATGGCGCTTCCAAAGATGACGCTCCCAAGATGTTGCAGGCGCTGCTAGAAGAAAGGTTCAAGCTGTCAGTTCATCGCGAAACGCAGGAGCGCCCGGTGCTCGCGTTGCTGGTGGCCAAGGACGGGCCGAAGTTGAAGAGGTCAACCCTGGCGCTCGACCCGCTTAATGACAACGATCCGCCCAAGCCCGGCGAGATGCGGATCGACACTCCCGATGGCCCAGCTCGCATCATTCGCAACTCCGACGGCTCGATGGTCATCAACCTGGGTTCGAGGGGCAAGGTCACGACGAGATTCGACATGCAATCGCAGACCATGACGATGGACTCCGACGGCGTGACCATGGCCGGATTCGCCGACTCGCTCTCGAGGTTGTTCCAGGGAAGCAACCGTCAGGTCGTGGACATGACAGGGCTGAAGGGCAATTACCAGGTGTCGGTGGAAGTTTCACTTGCCGACCTCAGACCTCCAGGCGGAGGGATGGGAGGTGGCCCACCGGGCGGTCCCGGTGCGAGTGGCGCGGCTGGAAACGCCCCACCCGCGGCGGCGGCTTCGGACCCGGCCGGCGGAGCCGATTCGATATTCGCCTCAGTGAAGAAACTCGGCCTGAAGCTTGAACCCCGCAAAGCGCCCGTGGAGCTGCTCATCATCGATCATGCAGAAAAAACGCCCACGGAGGACTGACGCCTGAATGCGGCGGCTTGCCCAACTGGTTCTGATTCTTGCGCTGCTGGCAATGCCGCGCGTGACGACTGCCGCGGAGTATCACGGCGTGGTCACTTTCGGCGGGCTTCCCGTTCCCGGCGCCACGGTCACCGCGACTCAGGACGGGAAACAGTTCTCGACAACCACGGACCTCCGGGGAGTCTTTTCATTCCCCGACCTCGCTGATGGAAAATGCACGATTGATGTGGCGATGACGGGATTCTCACCGCTCCAGCAGGATGTCACGGCCGGGCCGAATGCAGCACAACTCAAGTGGGAATTGAAGTTGTTGCCGCTCGGGCAAATCAAGGCTCAAATCAATCCTCCGGCGCTGCCTTCGCGTCCCAACGCCGCGCAAGCGTCGGTAAAGGGCGCATCGAACTCGCCGCCCGCAAATGAGTCGCAAGCGAGTGCAACTCCCACGCCGCCGCAACCTGCGAGCGCCAACGCCGCGCCCCGGGCCATGGCAACGGCCCAGTCCGGCTCGTCTTCCGATCAACCCCTGGAAGCCCTCAATCAGCGCGCCGCCGACGGCTTCCTCATCAACGGCAGCATTCTTAATGGCGCATCTTCGCCTTTTGCGCAGTCTTTCGCTTTTGGCAATAATCGCAGCGGGCGGCGAGGGCTTTACAACGGTGGCATCGGCGTGAGGTTTGACAATTCCGCGCTCGACGCCAGCCCGTATTCCATCACCGGCATCCATACTGCCAAACCCGCCTACAACCGCATCACCGCACTGGCTACGCTGGGCGGCCCGCTGCGAATTCCGCACCTTCTTCCCCACGGGCCGAATTTCTTCGTCAACTATCAATGGACGCGCTACGTGAATACCTCTACGGACCCGTCCCTGATGCCGGACGCGGCGGAACGCAACGGCGATTTTTCCCAGGCGTTGAACGCGCTTGGCCAGCCCGTGGAAATTTTCAACCCCGCCACGGGCCAGCAATTCACCAACAACATGATTCCGGCCGGGCAGATCAGCCCGCAGGCAACGGCCTTGCTGAATTACTACCCGCTGCCCACTTTCAGCGGCAATCCCAGCTTCAACTATCAGGTTCCCATCAGCACGAGCACGCATCAGGACGCGCTGCTTTCGCGGCTGAATGATACGATCAGCACTCGGAACACGATATTTGGCGGCTTCGCCTTTCAAAGCACCCGCACGGCCACGCCAAATGTGTTCGGATTTCTGGATTCCACCGACGCGCTGGGCATGAACGCCAACACCAACTGGATGCACCGCTTCAGCGCCTGGACGTTCCTTCGGCTCGGATATAACTTCAGCCGCATGGCCACAACCAGCACGCCGTTCTGGGCAGACCGCGAGAACATTTCGGGGCAAGCGGGAATCAGCGGGAACGATCAGAACCCGGCCTACTGGGGGCCGCCCACCTTGAATTATTCCAGCGGCATCGCGGGGCTTACGGACGGGCAAAGCTCCCGCGATCGGAATCAGACGAGTGCGTTGTCCGCGTCTCTGCTGTGGAGCCGCAACCGGCACAACATGACTTTCGGCGGCGACTTCCGTAGGGAGGAATTCAACTACCTTTCAGAACAAGACCCCCGAGGGATTTTCGGATTCACGGGCGCTGCCACGGAAGGAGTTGTGAATGGCGCTATCGTGGGAGGCGACGATTTCGCCGACTTTCTGCTGGGAATTCCGGACACCAGTGCCATCGCTTTTGGAAATGCCGACAAATATTTTCGGGAGTCGGTCTACGACGTCTACGTGAATGATGACTGGCGCATGAGCCCCGGCTTCACGCTGAACGGCGGCTTTCGTTGGGAATACGGCGCGCCGATCACTGAGCTCTACGGCCGGCTGGTGAATCTGGACATCGTTCCAGGTTTTTTGGCCGCGGCGCCGGTGATTGGATACGACCCAACCGGATCGCTAACGGGCCAGGAATATCCCGCTTCGCTCATTCGCCCGGACCGCCGCGGATTCGAGCCGCGATTGGGAATTTCCTGGCGGCCCTTTGGCGGCTCATCGCTTCTGGTGCGCGCCGGATATGGAATCTACGACGATACTTCGGTCTATCAGACGATTGCGCAGCAGATGGCACAGCAGTCGCCGCTCTCGAAAAGTCTGAGCGTTGCGAACAGCGCGGCCTGCCCGCTCTCGCTCGCCAACGGATTCATCCCATGCAGTACGACCACGGCGAATACTTACGCCATCGACCCGAATTTCCGCGTCGGCTACGCCCAAAACTGGCAGGTTCAGGTGCAGCGCGATTTGCCGGGCTCATTGCAGATGGTGGCCACTTATCTTGGGACCAAGGGAACGCGTGGGGTGCAGGATTTTCTGCCCAACACTTATCCCATCGGCGCCGTCAATCCCTGCCCGGCGTGCCCGGTGGGATTTGCCTACCTTGCCTCAAACGGGAATTTAACGCGCCAGTCCGGGCAGATTCAGTTGCGGCGCAGATTGCACAACGGCTTTACGGCCTCGGCGATGTACACCTACGCGAAGTCCATGGATGACGATGCCTCCGTGGGAGGGCAGGGGGCGATTCTCCCCGCACAGCTTTCGAGCGGTGCAGGAGGCGGTGGGGGCGGAAGCGGGGGAACCACCATCATCACCCAGACCCAGGGCGCCGGCGCAGGCGGCGCGACCATCGCTCAAAACTGGCTGAACCTGCGCGCCGAGCGGGGCCTTTCGACCTTCGACCAGCGTCAGCTCTTGAGCCTGCAAGTGCAATACACCACGGGCATGGGCATCGGCGGAAAAACTCTGTTGAGCGGCTGGAAGGGAACGCTCTTCAAGGAATGGACCGTGCTCACCTCGGTTGCGGTCGGCAGCGGCATGCCCGAAACGCCGCTTTATTTCGCAACGGTGCCCGGGACCGGAGTGACGAATAGCATTCGGCCGGAAGTTACCGGCGCTCCGCTTTACGCCGCATCGGGCGATTTGCACCTGAACCCCGCGGCCTATGCCGCCCCGCCTTCGGGCCAGTGGGGAAATGCGGGAAGGGATTCGGTAACCGGGCCTGGAGAGTTTGGATTGAATGCCTCGCTGGGCCGCACCTTTCGGCTGGACAAGTGGAACCTCGACCTGCGAGTGGACTCCACGAATTTTCTGAACCACATCACTTTTACAAGCTGGGACACCACCATCAACAGCGCGCAATTCGGTTTGCCGCTGGCGGCCAATCCCACGCGCAGCTTGCAGGCCACAATTCGTTTGAGGTTTTAAGCGATGCGACAAGACGAGCAAACAGTTTCACGCAAAGGCGCAAAGGCGCGAAGCCCAAAAGGGAGAGAATCGTTCTCCCGCTTTGCGAACTTTGCGACTTTTGCGCCTTTGTGTGAAATGCTTTGTGTGTTGTTGTGTGCTTCCACCCTCATGGCCCAGCAAATCGGCCAGAACGCGAATCCCGAAGGCACATCCACCGCCACCTTCAAGTCCACCACCCAACTTGTCGTCGAAGCCGTAACTGTGAAGGACAAAAAGGGGAACCCCATTGAGGGTTTGGGCGTCAAGGACTTTACGATAACGGAAAATGGCGTTCCGCAAACCATCAGTTTTTGCGACCATCAGGCCTTGCCCGTCACTCCCGGCGAGGCGCCCCCGGAACCGCCTGAGGACATCAAGGTCTACTACCGACTTGGAGAGATGCACATTCAACCGGAAGCGCCCGGAACGCTTCACTATCAGAACCGTCGCCTGCTGGCAATGTACTTCGACATGACGGCCATGTCGCCCACGGAGCAGATGCGCGCCCTGGCTGCTGCGGAGAAATTCATTCGCACGCAAATGACGCCCGCGGACCTGGTCGCCATCATGCGCTATCAGGGCGCGGGCGTGGACGTCCTCCAGGATTTCACCGGCGACCATAACCGCCTGCTGAGCATTCTGGAAACCATGATTGTGGGTGAAGGTCAGGGATACGGCGAATCCACCGACGACGCCAGCACGGCAGACACCGGCTCGGCGTTCGGTCAGGACGACAGCGAGTTCAATATTTTCAATACGGACCGCCAGCTTGCGGCCCTCCAGACCGCGGCCAACATGCTCGGGCAGCTCAACGAGAAGAAATCGCTGCTCTATTTCGCCAGCGGCATCACGCTGAACGGCATCGACAACCAGGCGCAGCTCCACGCCACCATTGACAGCGCCATCCGCGACGGCGTTTCGTTCTGGCCCATCGATGCGCGCGGCTTGACGGCTGGGGCTCCGCTCGGCGACGCCACGGTGGGTTCGCCCGGCGGCGCGGGGATGTACACCGGCGCTTCGGCGATGGCGGCGACGGCCAACTTCAAGCAATCGCAGGACACACTTTACGCTATCGCCACGGACACGGGCGGCAAGGCGTTCCTCGACAACAACGATTTGGGGAGGGGAATCGTTCAGGCTCAGCGTGCTGTCACCAGCTACTACCTACTCAGCTATTACACCAGCAACACGACCCTGGACGGGAAATTCCGGCGCATCAAGATTGCGCTGAATGGGAACCTTTCCGGCGACCTGGATTATCGCCAGGGTTATTTCGCCGGAAAACAGTTCAGCAAATTCACGGCCACGGACAAGGAGCGCCAGCTTGAAGACGCTTTGATGCTGGAAGACCCCATCACCGAACTCACCATCGCCATGGAGATCGATTACTTCCAGTTGAATCACGCGGAATATTTCGTTCCCATCATCGTGAAGATTCCAGGCCGTGAGCTGGCTCTTGCCAAGCGCGGCGGCGCCGAGCACACGCTGATTGATTTCATCGGTGAAATCAAGGACAACTATGGCATGACGGTGAGCAATGTGCGCGACAAGGTGAACATCAAGCTCAGCGATGAAACAGCGCAGCAACTGGCTAAGCGGCCGGTGGAGTACGACACGGGCTTCACGCTACTTCCGGGAAAATACATGATCAAATTTCTGGCTCGTGACGATGAGACGGGAAGGATCGGGACTTATCAGAGCAACTTCGTAATTCCCAACCTCAATAAGGAAGAGCAGACCCTTGCCATCAGCTCCGTGGTGCTCAGCAGCCAGCGCGTGGACCTGAAGGAGGCAATTTACAACGCCGTTAAGAGCAAAGACCGGGAGGAAACCACGAATCCCCTGGTTGTGGAAGGCCAGAAGCTGATTCCCAGCGTGACGCGAGTTTTCAGCAAGAGCCGCGATATGTACATTTACCTGCAAGCCTACCAGCAGACGGCGCCGGCCGCCCAGCCGCTCGTGGCCTTCGTGAGTTTCTACCAGTCCCAAAAGAAAACGTTTGAGACTCCGCCCATCGAGGTGACTACCGGCATGAATAATCGCCTGAAGACCATGCCGCTGACCTTCAATATTCCTCTCGCCAGCCTCGCGCCGGGCGAGTATCAATGCCAGGTTACGGTGTTGGATCCCACGGCGCAAAAAAGCGCCTTCTGGCGCGCGCCGGTGATGCTGGTGCCGTAACGGTTCTCTTCGGCAATATCGCCAGGAATACAGAGCGACATAAATTGTAGCAGCGCTCTACGACCCGTCGCCAGAAGACGGCTTTGGGTCGCAGGGCGCGCGCCGACCGGCGGTCATAGACCGCCGCTACCGCCAAATATGCAAACACTTATGTCATTCCGTAAAGAAGCGGGACGCTAAAATGCCTGGTTGCCTAAAGGGGGAACTCCTCACCTGACCTCCTCCGTCGGCCACCCTCTCCCCTCGGAGAGGGAAAATACCGTTTTGCGCGCGCCTCGCGCGTCCGAAATTCTTCTCCCTCTCCCGTGGGGAGAGGGTGGCTCGCAACCGGCGTACTCATCAGCCGGGGCGAGTCAGGTGAGGGGTCTCTTCCAGGCCCGTTTGTAGGGCCCAAGCATCTTTAAGTCCTGTCACCAGACCACAACTTTGAGTGACAGTCGGGCGTTCTAGTGGTAATCTTCCCCCCTCTTCCGGAGCCGGCCGCCGGTGAGGTGTTTGGATCGGCCGAACCCTGAAGGCATTCCCCTCAGCCAATTTCCGGAGGTTCGTCCATGTCGGGTCTATCGATTGGAATCATTCTGTCGATCATCGCGGGCATGATCAACGGGAGCTTTCCCGCGCCCATAAAGTACGCCAAAGTCTGGAAATGGGAGAACATCTGGTCCGTATGGGCGGTCTTTGGCATGGTGGTGTTTCCCTGGCTGATCGCTTTCATCACGATTCCCGACGCCGCGGCAGTCTACAGTAGTGCTGAGACAAAATCGTTGCTACTGATGATCGCCTTCGGAGTCGCCTTCGGCCTGGCGCAGATATTTTTCGGGCTAGGCATCGCGGCCATCGGCATGGCATTGAATTTTGCCATCGCCATCGGCATATCCACCGTGCTCGGGTCTCTGGTTCCTTTGCTGGCGAAGCATCCCGACCGGGTTTTCACTCCTCAGGGGACGATGATTTTCGTGGGCGTGTTCCTGATTGTGATCGGCATTGTGGGGTGCGCGGTGGCCGGCATGCTGAAGGACAGACACCTGGGAACGTCCGACCGGCCGCGCGAGTCCACGGCGGTTAAAATGAGTTTCGCCGCCGGCCTGTTCATCTGCATTCTCGCCGGACTTGGTTCGCCGATGAATAACTTCGCCTACGCGTATGGAGAATCGCTCTTATCCATCGCCGCCGCGCACGGAGCAAGTCCCAGCAGTCTGGCCAACGTCATTTGGGCGCCGGTGATGACGGCATCCTTCATTCCCTACATCATTTATTGCATCTATCTTTGGAAGAAGAATCGCACCGCGGGCCTGTTCTTCGCTCCGGGCACGGGGCGCAATTGGGTGTTCGGCGCCGTCATGGGGTTCCTGTGGTTCATCAGCTCGGTGATTTACGGCGCGGTGCTGGCTCGGCTGGGAAGCATGGGCCCGGTGCTCGGCTGGCCGCTGTTCATGTCGGCCATCATCATTGCTTCAAACGTCTGGGGCATCGCGACCGGTGAATGGAAAGGCTCCGGGAGCAAAGCCCTCAACACCATGCTGGGGGCCATCTGCTTCCTGATCGCCGGCTTCGTGGCGCTCGCCTACGCGGGGAAATTGGGCTAACACCTCTGCGCTTATTACTTCCTGCCTCCCAGCACATCGTAAAGCGGCTGTGCCGGGTGAAGCCTTCCGGCTTGATCCGCCACCGTGACAGCCATGATTCGGATCTTATCGTTGCCGGGCAGCGTCAAGCTTGTAGTGCCTTCGGGAATGTCCAGCGCGTATCCGTAGAGGTAGCAATAGGAATAAACCTCATTGCCGCCCTGGGCGGTGTGATGATGTGAGGCGTACCACGCCACGGGCGCGCGCTTGATGAAGCCAGGAGTAAGTCCGGTATATTCCATCTCGGTGCGGATGAGGGGCCCGTGCTCCTGGACGCGCCGGCGAATCCGGCGGTCCATTTCTGCCTGATAACTGTGATCGCTTGGCGCAGGCTCAGGCGGGGTGGGGACTTCAACCCGCTGCTCGATCCAGGTTCGCGTGTCCCACTGACCGATGAATCCCTGCCAATCCTGGATTTTCAGATCATGGGTGGATTGGCCCAACTGGAACGATCCCGTTTGATCGCCATCGGCGGCGGCGAGAATATAAACCCGGTTGAATTTGCCGGGAGGCAGCGCGATGGATTGCCCGCGAGCCACCACGGCGTTGGCATGATCGGTCCAGGCGGGCCCAAGACGAAACGTAATGGCGCCAAAGGGAAGGGAAGTTGGGAGCATGTCGGCTGGGAGGTTTTCACCCGCGGCGTCGAATCCGGTCTTGGCGGCGGCGCCGTCCTGGCTGGCGGTGGCGAGATCGTACTTCAGGTCAACGGCTTGCCAGCGCACGGGCGGCAGAGTTTTCGCCGGCGCGGCCAGCTTTACGGCGAAGGTGCGGATGCCGTAAGGCTCGAGTGAGGTTTCGACCTCACCCTTCACGACGGAAGCTGCACCCAGCGGCAATTCCTGGCCGTTCACCTCGCGCGCGGCGACGGCTGGACCCGCGAAGGCAATGCGCAAATCCGGCACTCTTTCGCCGCGCATTTCGATGACGCGGACGATGACGTCATTGCTCTCCTCGGCTTTCTTCACCGCGCTCACAAACACATGATCGCTATTGACGCGCAAGAACGAAAAGCTTTTGCCCAGCGTGCCCGTGTGGCTGTCGCTTTGGAAGGCAATCAAAGGAGCATTCAACCGCTGCGCCTGCCAATCGGTGTTTCCGCGCGTCCATTTGCCGGCATGGGAGGCGAGACCGTAGATGAACTCATGGCGGCCCCAGTCCTGCGAGGTCTGATCGGAGTAGTCGCGGCCGTTGCCCGTGCCGAGGCCGGGAGTGTAGAGCAGCGTGAGGCGCAAGGTGTTGTCGTCGGGCTTGTCGGAGCCGGTTTTGCAGTCGGAGAGCACGGTAACGCCGTAATCGCCGCTCTGGTCGGTGAGGTCAAACCACTGGTGTGAGGCCACTTCGAATTTCAGCTCGTCGTTGTTGGTGCGCTGAACTGTGCCCAGTCCCCAGTTGTAGGTGGCAACCGGGTTTGAGGCCGTCAAAGGAAAAGTGGCTTTCAGCGCCGCGGCCTTGGTCATCCAATCAATCACGTTCCCGAATTCCACGCGATTGCCCGCGTCGCCCGCGGAGAGGCGAATCGTCTGAACGAACTTTGAATCTTCCGTCTCGCGCGTAATTTCCACGGCCACGCGCACCGGGCCATTCTCTACCACGCGGACTTGAGCCGGGCCGGAGACATAACCGCGCGGCGGTTCCTTCTGATCGTCCCAATCCATGTTCCACGCGGGCCAGTCGTGCGGATGTTCCGTCTGCAACGCCAGGCGCGCCGGCGCGGAGAGCAATTCCTTACCAATTTTCTTGTCGTAAAGGCTTGAGACGTCGCCATCGGTGTCGATGGAAACCCGGTAGCGGGAATTTTCGAGCGATGACTCGCTGACCTTCAGGTCGGTCGAGATTGACGACGGAGCGTCGGCGGGGCGAACGTCATAAACCGCAAATCCCACCGATGGCACTTTCGCAAGGAAGAGCACGCGCCCGGAGCCATTGGCCGCTTCGAATTGCGAAGGAACTTCCTTTCCATCGGGACCAAACACTCGAACCGCCTGCGGTGCGCCTTGCGAAAAAGTGAGTGTGGCATCCACCACATCCTCGCGCTCCGTGTTGAGCTGGTTGTACACAACCACGGGCGTGCCTTCAACCTGCGTATCGAGTCCGCTGGCGACGGCGACGGCGGCTCGGCTCAGCACGCCGGCGAATTGATTCAGGGCGATCACGTCGTCGTTCCAGGAGTACGTATAGGCTTTGGGCGTGGCGGTGCCGGCCATGAGGTCATGGAATTGCCCGCCCAACACGAGAGTCCACGCATCGGTCAATCGTTCGCGGGGATACGCCGGACCGCCCAGCCACGCGGCGGCCGTCGAGGCGCGCTCGGCGGCGTCGGCCAGGATTTCATTCTTACGATTCCAGCGCTTGTGCACCGCTTCAGAAGTCAGTGATCCGGCGGAGTGGTTTGTCAGCTCCAGGTCGCCTTTGTAGTGGAGCAGGCGATTCTCTTCGCCCGAGCGGAGGATATCCTGAAACATCTGGTCGGCTTTGGAGGAGACAACATGAACCGGTCCATCACCCACCAAGACCTCGGGCCCGTGCGTTTCCTGTTCCTCATCGCCCAAATCTGTGCGTTCCATGGGTGAGGGTAGAACCGTCGGGCTTTTGGTCACGATGGCTTCCAGAAGTTCTACCGAGGATTCGGAAGGCGCGCCGCCGATGTCGCCTGTTCCGTAGTAGTGATAGTCCACGGGCACGCCTGTGGCCTTCGCGTCCAGCGCCAGCCGGGCAGGCCAATCGACGTAATCCGAGTGAGGCCGGTTGAACTCGGGGCTGCTCTTGCTGATGTCATACCAAATGTTCCCGCTATAGGTGAGCGGATTGAACGCCGCGATCACACTTCGGCCACCCGGGCCGTCCCATATCCCCACATTGAAGGGAATGCCCTGGGGAGTATCTTCGGGAGAACCGGGCCCGCCCACCGGCGCTGAGGACCCCCACGTCAGTTTTTGCGTTGAAAATCCTTTCACCCCCGCCGCGGAAAGTATGCTCGGCAACGAGGCCGGAAAGCCGAAGCAGTCCGGAAGCATGTATTCATCACTGGCCACACCAAAATCGTGGCGGAAGTATTCGTTCCCGTAAAGCACCTGGCGGATGATGGACTCAGGCGAAGGGGAATTCACATCGTTTTCTTCCACGGACGAGCCTGCGGGGTACCATCGGCCGGCCTTTACCCACTGGCGCAGCTTTTCGTAATCTGCGGGAAAATATTCCTTCATCAGGCGATAGCGATTGGAGCCGGTGAAATTGAAAATGTAGTGTGGGTATTTTTCAAAGAGGGCGAAATTCACGTGCAGGGTCTTGGCGAGGTAATCGCTGATGACCTCGGGGTATTCCCATCGCCACTCGGTGTCCAGGTGCGCGTAACCGACAACGTAAAGCGTCGGCTGGGTGAATGTAAAATGTGCGGCGGACGGCGGGGCGGCGGATTTTTCCTGAGCGATGGCAGGAGATGCCGAAAGCCCCAATGCCGCAACCAGGACCATCACGATGATGAGTTGATGGAAGGAAAGCGCCATTGCGCGTCTTGCGGGACTGAGAGGATTATCGTCCGTGATCATAAGACCCCCAGGAAATCGAATGCGCCTGACCTGCGAGTCTTCGGCGCCCCTCCGGAAGAACCCGAAGGGAGCGGCCATTATACACGCGCCGCAAAGGGGCTGAATAGTCAGGGAATCAGGTACAATGTTGGGCGCAGTTCGATACCGCCCTGCCGGGCGATCGGCGATGGGAATCAAGGCGATCGACGAGGTGAAGCGCATGGCGTCACAATTTGACATGCCGAACGGCGGAATTGCTACTTCAAATAAGGAGACTGCACGATGAGGCTTCGATTTCTGGTCCTCGCGGGACTCATGATGGCGGCGGCTCTGGCCGCGGGAGATAACGGCCGCCCCGTTGTCTTTGTCGGCCATGAACAAGTCATGGCGGCATTAGACGGGCAGACGCACGGCGGCGGGCCGCTGGTCAAGGCGCCGGATCTTTTGGTGATGGGCGCGCACCGCGCCGAAGCCGGGCACGTGGAAGTTCATGACAAAGAAACGGACGTGTTCTATATTGTCGATGGTGAGGCGACGCTCATCACCGGGGGCAAAATGCTGGGTGGCAAGGTCACTTCTCCGGGTCAGTGGCTGGGAGCCAGCATCGAAGGCGGGGAAGCTCATCACCTGGTCAAGGGCGACGTGATCGTAATCCCCGCCGGGATTCCCCATTGGTTCAAGAGTGTCCCGCATACGGTAAGTTATTTCGTAGTGAAGGTGCTGAAGTAAGAGCGGTGAGGAAGCGGACCGCTACTTTCGAGGTTCGAAACGATGGGTCTTCCACCTCCATATCGCGTTGTGCACGGATGGCCGATTCTGCCGGAGGGCTATGTGCTGGGGCAGGTGTGCGGCGTGGGTGTGGATTCTCACGAGCACGTTTTCGTCTTTCATCGCGCCGATCACGGCGGCGACAAGCAGGGCGCGCTGATTGAGGCCCCGGTGGTGATGTGTTTTGACGGCGCAAACGGAAAACTTCTGGATTCCTGGGGCGCTGGCGCATTTCGAATGCCGCACGGACTGCGTGTTGATGACCGCGACAACATCTGGCTGACCGATTTGGAACTCCATCAAGTCTTCAAGTGCAGCCATGATGGAACGATCCGCATGTCCGTTGGCGCTGCCGGCGTTCCCGGATGGGACCACTTGCACTTCAACAAGCCGACGGATGTGGCCGTGGCCCGCGACGGCTCGTTTTATGTGAGTGACGGTTACGGCAACCGGCGGATTGCCAAGTTCGCGCCGCAAGGCGAATTCCTATTCGAATGGGGCAGGGCAGGGGACAAGCCGGGTGAATTTAACGAGGTCCACAATCTGGTGCTCGACCGCGAAGGAAGGGTTTACGTAACCGACCGCGTGAATCGCCGCGTTCAGGTTTTTTCCGGAGAGGGTCAGTTCATCGCGCAATGGAAAAGCGAGGCTCTGGGCTGCCCATGGGCGCTGGCTTTTGGCGCGGATGGCTTTATCTACATGGTCGATGGCGGCGACCAGACCGCGCAATTACCCGGGCGCGCGCGGCTCACGCGGCTGGACCCGGAGGGAAGTATTCTGGAGCAGTGGTCGTCCTACGGGAACTACGACGGGCAGTTGTACTACGGTCATGACATTGCTGTCGGCAAAGCCGGAGATGTTTTCGTCGGGGACGTGAACCACGGTATGCGGGTGCAGAAATTTTCGCGCAGCGAACAGGAATTCCTGTTTTTGCCGCGTCCACGCTAGCAATTCCTGCCGCAAACAACCGCCATAATGCCTGGGTCGAATGTATAGGCCAATACCTTGGCCCTCCAAACAGCGTCGCCTGAATGTTTCTGGCTCGCAAGTATGCCGCGAAAGCCCATTTCCCGCTTCTCGTGCTTCAGAGAAGCCAGCCCCGCGCGGAGCTAATGGCGTCACGTGTTACTGCCCGGAGACGGTCACAATGTGGACGTTGCGAATGGCAAAATAGCGAGGCTCTTCCCCCCGCGCCGCCGTTGCCGCACAGAGCGCCAGCGCGGCGAAAACGATTGACCTCAGAATTTCGCCAGATTCACTCATCATTGCCTTGCGGATTTTCATCGCGCTCTCCCTGGTGTCTAATCAATACGCGTGCGCCGACTCGCCGATGAGCATTCCTCCATACTCATCGCAGAACCAACCTTATGAATTGGAAGTTCGCAGCACTCACCCGGTGTCTGGATAGGGCGGCAATCATACGCCGGACTGGGGGAGATTTCAAACATTGTGGCGCGAAAAGTAACTATCCTCCGGCAAAGCCGGAGGCTTTTGCGGTGGCTGGCCCCTCAAAGGGGCCTGACCGCCATCGCCAAGTAGTAACCCCTCAGAGTACTTTTGAGAATAAACCAATCGCCAAGGAGCAAAACGTGAAGTCCAGGCTCATATTGTGCTCTTCTAACCGTTGATGGGGATCCTCGCTGATCCCCATGGAGGAGCGCCGCACACCGTCATTCCAAAGCACATCGAAGTAGGGTTTTCCGGAGACACGGGAGATCTTTGGAGCTGGGGTAAAAAGGGATTTGGTTGCGGGGGCTGGATTTGAACCAGCGACCTTTGGGTTATGAGCCCAACGAGCTACCAGACTGCTCCACCCCGCATTAAAATCATAGTGGATTGTTTCCCTGATGACAATGCAAATTTTTCGCAGTATAAGGTTTGCGGTAGTGGGTCAGTTTGAAATTCCGTAGGGGCAGGGATCGTCCCTGCCCTTAAATCCAGGGTACCCGCAAGGGGTGCCCCTACTCCGAGATTTGAAACTGACCCATTACGAGGTTTGCAAAAGCGGCCCCTTTTAAGTAAGTTAGTCGCACGAATCTGAAACCGGACTTGCACAAGGAAGGGTTTCCATGGTTGCACAGAAGCGGCGTTCCGACCGGCTGAGGCTGACGATTCCTCTCCGCGTCCACGGGACGGATTCGGCCGGAGCCAAAATCAAAGCGGACGGCAGGACCTTAGTCCTGAATCGCCACGGCGCGCGAATCCAGCTTGGCGAGAACCTGGCGGTCGGAAGCCTCGTGCGCATCGTGAACCTAACCAACAATCGCGAGGCGGAGTTCCGCGTGGTAGGGCCGACTGCGCCTCCCAGTGAAAAGGGGGGCGAATGGGGTGTGGAGTACAGCCACCCCAAAGAGGACATTTGGGGAATCCGCTTTCCCCCCATTGAAGGCGACATTGCTGAGGCTGCGGCTCTGCTGGAATGCCACGCCTGCCACACCGCCGTCATGCTCCGCCTCTCGCTGGTGGAGGTTGAAGTTCTGGAGGCAACGGGAATTCTCAATCGGATGTGCGAAAACTGCGACCGCAAAACTTCCTGGGGTTACGCGGAGAAGCAGCTCGCCGTCGAGGGCGCCAAGCCCGCGCCCAGCGGCAAAGCAGCAGCGAGCGGCAGCGATCTGCGCCGCCATCGCCGCGTGGCACTGCAAATGCCGGTGCGCGTGCGCGACTACCAGGGCGGCGTCGAGGTTTCCAAGAGCGATAACGTCTCAAAAGGCGGATTCAGTTTCGTCAGCGAAAAGAATTATGCGATCGGCGCCGGAGTCATGGTGGCCTGTCCCTACAGCCCAACCGGCGAAAGCCCGGAAGTCCACGCGCGCATCGTCCGCCAACGGACCATTGCCGGCACCAATCGGAAAGTCTATGGAGTCAGTTACGATTAGCCCCGCACGGGCATGGCCTGCATCCCGCGCAGGCGTGGAAGACATTGGGACCGCAACCTAAACGCTCGAAGTGCTTCATGAAAATATCACGCCAAATCCTCGTCGCCAGGAGCTAAGTTGGCCACACAAAATAATGCGCATCATCCCTGTCTAGGGACATGGGTAGCCACGGTCAGGGCTTTTCTGACCGTGGGTTGGCGAGTCGTGGACAAGCCCACGGTCAACCCGCACTGCGAGTTGACCGTGGCTAGCCCGGCGTGCCGCACCATTCAGCGTGTTATTTTGTGTGGCCAACTTCGCCCTACTTCTCCCGCATTCAGCCCGCGCCCCTGTGCTAAAATTTCTTGTGTTCATCCGAAGGTTTTCCCTGAAGGGGATCCCGCGTGTCCAAGGTTTCCACACCCCAGCCAAAGCATTTCGCCGTCAACCGGCAGGCGCAACATCTCTATCACCTGCTGGAGAGGTTTGAGGCCGGCGTGGAGTTGACGGGTACCGAGGTCAAATCCGTTCGCGATGGGAAAATCAACCTTAAGGACAGCTACGTGGAAATGCAGAAGGGCCAGGCGTGGCTGATGGATTGCCACATCAGCCCGTATTCCGCCGGTAGCTATGCCAATCACGATCCTCTTCGCGACCGCCGCCTTCTGCTTCATCGCCAGGAACTGGATAAACTCTCGGGCCGGGTTCAGGAGAAGGGTTTTACCTTGATTCCAACCCGGGTTTACCTCAAAAAGAACCTGATCAAGTGCGAGATTGCCCTGGCCAAGGGCAAAAAAGTCTACGACCATCGCGAAACCTCGCGTCGCCGTACCCTTGAGCGGGAAACTCAACAAGCCATCCACGAACATCGGAGGCGTAGGTCCTGATATTTTTTCCATCCTCTTGCCAAGGAGCCCCTGATCGTGAAAATTGAATTCCTGTCCGCACCGCTCGCCGAGCTCTCTGTCCCCGCACTGGTCGCCTACAGCTTCGAGGAGGCCCCCGCATCCAGCGGCACCGTCGAGAAACTTCCGGAGGAGACGCGCGCCTTATTGCAGGAAATTCACGAGGGGGGCGAGCTTACCGGCAAAGGGTTTGAATGCACACTCCTGCGCAGGCCCGAGGGATTATCCGCGGACAAGTTGCTGGTGGTGGGGGCCGGCAAGAGCGAGAAATTCAGCGAGACGCAGCTCCGCCACCTGGCGGGCGCCGCCGTCCGTCATCTGCGTTCGCGCGGAGTGCGGCACACGGCGTGGATTCTCGGCTCCGTCGCTCCCAACACCATCACGGCGGTGGTGGAAGGCGCTCTGGTGGCGGATTTTGACCCGGACCGTTATCGAACCGAGTCCAACGACAGGAAGGGAATTGACACACTGTCGCTCGCGACCGGCGGCGAGCAGTTCTCCGCGGATGCGCCCGCCGCTCTGGTTCGCGGCCGCATCCTGGGTGAGGCCCAGAATTTTACGCGCGAATTGGTGAATGAACCTTCCAATCAGCTCACCCCTACGCGCCTGGCGGAGCAGGCGGAGAAGATGGCGGCGCGCTTCGACCTGGCCTGCGAAGTGCTCGGCCCAGAGGAAATCCAGAAACTCAAGATGGGAGCGTTTTGGGCCGTCGCGCAGGGCAGCCGCGAGCCCGCGCGCCTCATCATCATCCGCTATTCCCCGGAGGGATCTCCGGCCGAGCCGGTCATCGGCTTGATCGGGAAGGGAATTACCTTTGACAGCGGCGGCATTTCCATCAAGCCCAGCGAGAACATGCACGAAATGAAGACCGACATGGCGGGCGGAGCAACCATGCTGGGCGTCATGCAGGCCGTCGCTCAGCTCAAACCCCGCGTGCGGGTCATCGCCTTGATTCCGGCAACGGAAAACATGCCGGGCGGCAACGCTTACAAGCCCGGCGACGTGATTACCTCGATGTCCGGAAAGACGATTGAAGTGCTGAACACTGACGCGGAGGGCCGCCTGGTTCTGGCCGACGCCCTGACCTACGCCAAGCGCCTGGGCTGCACGGTGCTGATTGACGCGGCCACTCTCACCGGCGCCGTCATGATCGCGCTCGGCTCCATCACCACCGGCGTTTTCGGCTGGAACAAGGATTGGGTGAACCGCATTCTGGCCGCTGCCCATCACGCCGGAGAGAAGATGTGGCAACTGCCCGTGGACGAAGATTATCGCGACCTCTACAAAAGTTCCATCGCCGACCTTGCAAATACCGGAGGCCGATACGGCGGGGCGATTACCGGCGCCATGTTCATTGGTGAGTTCGCGGGTGACACACCCTGGGTGCATCTGGATATCGCCGGAACCCGCTGGGCCAACGACGAGAAGCCCTACCGCGCCAAGGGCCCCACGGGCCACGGCGTGCGCACGCTGGTGCAGTTGCTGACGGATTTTGCGGGGTAGGATGTGGCATGGGCATCCTCCCCAAGCGTTAGGGCACGCCAACCCTTGTGGGACAATGTGTGTGAGATCACACAAAGGCTCGTGTATAATGTTCGTGAGGAGATGGACATGCCTACCAACCTTGATCTCGACGACCATCTGATTGAGGAGGCGCAAAAAGTCGGGCACCATCGCACGAAGAAGGACACGGTGAATGCCGCGCTTGACGAATATATCCGGCACCGGAAGCAAAGGGGAATCATCTCGCTATTCGGGACGATCGATTTCGACGAGAATTACGATTACAAGCGTGAGCGGCGGAAGCGATCGTGAACGTTCTGGTCGATACGGGTGTGTGGTCGCTTGCGCTTCGCCGAAACCCCAGCCGCCTGAGTGTGACAGAACGGAATGTGCGCGTTGAGTTGATTGAGCTTATTGATGAAGGGCGCGCCCAAATTATCGGGCCCATTCGCCAAGAGCTGCTTTCCGGCATCAAGTTCACGGAACAATTTGAAAAGGTAAGAAAAGAGCTGCAGTTTTACAACGACGAGCCGGTCGGTACCCATGATTTTGAAGCTGCTGCAAGGGCCAGCAATCTGTGCCGATCAAAGGGAATTGTCGCCTGCACCGTGGACATCCTGATGTGCGCCGTTGGGATTGATCGTCGCTGGTCAATCTTCACAGTGGATCCTGACTTCAAGGCCTACGCAAGGGTTCTTCCCATCAATCTGCATCCGGTCCGTGCGTGAGCTTCGACCACGACTCACATCCTTTCGGGAATTTCAATTCCCATTTGCTCGGTGGCAAGGGTCAGCGTGCGCTCGGTGAGGCAGACGAGATAGAGCAGAAACTGCTGCCGGGTCGCGTCTGTTTCGCTGAGGATGTGGAAGTGGTGGTAAAAGTTGTTGAACGCCTGCGCCAGGCGGAAGGCGTATTTGGCCGCCACGGCGGGCTCCTCGCTCGAAATGGCTTGCGCTACGGTGGATTCCAGTTGTCCGGCCAGGCGGGTTATCTCCCAGAACGACGCGGCATCGCTTCCCTTATAAAACTGCTGCATTTGCTCCGCAGAAACCGCGTGGGACAACTCCGCGGCATCGAAGCCCACGTGCGACTCGGCAAATTTGCGAAAGATATTCCGCGCGCGCACGATGGTGTATTGCAGGTAGGGTCCGGTCTCGCCCTCGAAGGCCAGCGCTTCCTTGAAATCAAAGGCGATGATGACGCGGCGCGAATACTTGAGCAGGAAATAGCGCAGCGCCGCGACGGCGATTTTGCGCGCGCAGGACTGCGCTTCGGCGGCGTCCTCGGCCATGCCGCGTGAGCTCACCTCTTCCGCCGCGCGGGCGATGAGCGTATCGATCAGGTCGTCCGCCTTCACGCCCTGGCCCTTGCGGCCGGAAACCTCCACGTAGGGCCGCTGCCGATCCTCTTCCGTCAGCGTGATTCCCATCTCCGCCGCGCAGCGCGCCGAAAGGCCCACGACCTCGTAGGCAAAGTGGTGCAGGTTCGCGGCGCGGTCGTGGTAGCCGAGCGCGTGGAATGCCGCCTTCACGACATTCTGAAGATAGGATTGGCGCGTATCGATCACCGCATAGGCGGCGCTGGCGCGTCCAAAAGGCGGAGCGTCGGCTTGGCCGCTCACCGTGGTGCGCCACACCTCACGCCCGTCGGGATAGCGATGAAACGGTGCGTAACCAAAGTCTTTCCCCAGCAGCGCGAATTTCCAAAGGTGATAGGCGATGTCTTTCCCGACGTAAGTCACCGTGCCATTCGACCGCACGATGATCTTGGTGTCTCCAGCTTCAGCCGATTCGCTTTCGCCCTCTGTTGCGGGAGCGGCAAGGTCCATCACCCAGCAGCCCGCGTTCTTGCCCTGACTTTCAAATCGAATCGCCTTCTGCCGTTTCAGCACCTCAAGCGCCGCCTTCCAGAAGTCGAGCCGCAGGATTTCGCTTTCCTGCACCAGCACGTCGTACTGGATGTTCAAGCGCAGCATGGTGGCGAGGTGCGCGCGCACGATGGCGGTAGAGATCAATTCAGCCAGGGCGGCGGTCTCGCCGTGGCCTTCTTCGATGTCCTTCAGAGCCTGCGCCCGCCAGGCGAGAGAAGTCTTGTCATCTTCATAAAGCTGGAAAACGCGCGCATAAAGGTCCCAACAGTAGTAATCGAAGCGCGGTGAGGGCGTGTGAATCAGCGCTTCGACCTCTGCCGGAGTTTTCTTCTCCAAATGCTGGAATCCGACCACCACGTCCGCCACCTGCACGCCCGTGTTGTCAATGTAGTTCTGCACCTCGACGTTCGAGCCGCTGAATCGCAGCAGGCGCGCGAACGTGTCACCCAGCACGGCATTGCGCAAATGCCCGATGTGCGCGGCCTTGTTGGGATTGATGCTGGTGTGCTCGACCAGGATTTTGCCGGGCATTGCGGGGCCGGCCTGCGCTGGGCCTTGGGTTTTTCCCACCCGCTGGGCAAACAGTTTTGCCGCAGCTTCCGCCCGGTCCAGATGAAAATTCAGGTAGCCCGCGCCCGCCACCGTGACGCGCTCAATTCCCTCGAGAGAAGAGAGCAGGGGAATAAGCTGGTCGGCGATTTTGCGCGGCGCCTGGCGCAGTTGTTTGGCCAGCTCAAAGCACGCGGCCAGCGAGATGTCGCCCATTTCAAGATTCGGCGGAGTGTCGAGCGTGGGCGCGGCAACTTCCAGCTTGAACGCCTCGCGCACCGCGTCCACGAACCTGGTTTGAATTCGCTGCTGAATTTCCTGGAACAAAGTGAAAGCCCTCTACATTTTTGTTGGATGCAACATTACCGGACAAGCCGATCGCACTCGGCGGGGCGCAAGTGGCGATTGCTAAGGTTGAAATTATAGCAGACCGGTGGGAAACGCGGCTGGCTGTGACGGGTGGGGCTGAGATTTCGCCACGCCTCGCGGCGGCCCGCGCGGAATTGCCGCAAGGCGGGGCAGGGGCGAGCCCTGTCCCTGCGCAATTCAAACTTGCCCGCAAGTGTCCTGAGCATGTACCGTTTCTCTAATCCGTTGGGAGAACCCCTGGCTTTGCCGGGGAGGCAGCCAGAGTTTGACAGTTCCGGGAATCAGCAAGTCGTAGGCTTTCGTCGTATCGAAAAGACCCCTCACTCCAACTCCCCTCCCCCTCTTCCCTCTCCCCCGGGGAGAGGGGAGAAGGGGTGATTGGGTGAGGGGTTTCTTGGCGGTGGCGGTCAGGCCCCTTTGAGGGGCCAGCCACCGCAAAAGCCTCCGGCTTTGCCGGAGGATGATTACGAACGGTGTGGGATAATATCCCGCCATGGGCAGCCCGAGGCGAAGAGGACAAGAAACCCTGACACCGTTTCTGACACCATTCCAGATAGGACTGAAGGAACTTCGTCATGAGAAAAGTCAATGTGCTTGAATTTGTCTCCCTTGATGGCGTCATACAAGCCCCAGGCGGGCCCGAGGAAGATTCGAGTGGCGGCTTCGCGTATGGCGGGTGGATAAGTCCACATTCCGACCCTGTTCTTTCAGCGGCCATAAGAAAGCAGATGAACATGCCGTTTGACTTGTTAATAGGGCGGAACACCTTCGACATTTGGGCGCCATATTGGCCGCAACATAACGACATTTGGCCGGCCGTCAATTCAGCCACCAAATACGTCGCCTCGAATACCATGACTTCTCACCCATGGCAGCCGTCCGTGTTTTTAAACGGAGATATTACGGAGAAAATCAGCAAAATCAAGCGACAGGAAGGGCCGGATTTGCACGTTTATGGAAGCGCCAATCTCCTTCAGACGCTCTTCAAGCATGATTTGGTCGATGCGTTCTGGCTGAAGATATTTCCGATTACATTGGGCGGTGGAAAACGATTGTTTGCCGATGGCACGATCCCGGCGGCTTTCAAGGTGACGGAAAGCACAGTCACCTCGAAAGGCGTCATGATCGTCAATTACGAGCGTGCAGGCCCAGTCCCAACCGGAAGTCTATAGGCCTTCGCGCCGCGTCGGGCATTTGAAGGCAGGGAAGAAAAGGTATCTGACCCCTTTTCCCCGCACAACCGCCAACCGGGATGGCATTGACAAAGGCCCGCAGACGCGGGCCGGCCCGTTAACTCCTACGACATAATATATGAGAAGGTACTTGACACAGATAGTAACCAATACTAGGATAGACTAGTAACAAGACGGAAAGGAAGTGCGAACATGCCGCTGCGCAAATCGCCCACGCTGACCCCCGCGCTGCTGGCAGCCTGCCGCCGGAATGCCCGGAAATCCCGTGGGCCGCGCACGCCGCAAGGCAAAGCCAACGTGCGGTTTAACGCCCTCAAGCATAAAGGGCGCTCGGAAATCTTCCGCAATTTTTATTATGCGGTGCATTACGCTCCGCCCGGCCAAATGGGAATGACGGCTCGCGCCCTGCTCACGCCCGACATGGCCCGGCTGGAGGCATTCCGGACGTTGGCCGAAGTCGCGAGCGAATGCGAGCTTCCTGAGAAGGAGCGGCGGAAGCTTTATCTTTCAAAAATCCGGTCAGCGGCGCGGCGGAGAACTATTTTTTTACGAACAATCCGGGAATCTTATTGAAAACAAATGGTCGGTAAAAAGACAAAGCTGCGGAACCCACGATGTTGTTGAAAATACAGGGTATTAGTCAGGATTCCCACGATCTTGTTGATTATGAGCGCGTTAGTTGCAATTTGAAGGGTCGAAAAGACGACAAAGCTGCGGAACCTGCGATGTTATTGAAAATACAGGGTGTTAGTCGGGATTCCCACGATCTTATTGATAATACGCGTGTTCGGCGCGATTTGAGAGGTGTTTTGGAGAATCCGACCCGCGCAGGCGGCCACAGCACTTCCAGTGCCCGTCGAATGCTTGTGTGGGCCTACCTTCTCCGAAGGGTCGCGCCTTGACTTTCGCTCCCGGGTCGATTAGCATTTTCGAGTCTTAATGAACGGCGATTCCCCTACCACGAATGCCTGCCGCCGGCAATCCGCCGCATCCAGCGAGATGCCCATCTGTTGAAATGGAGGCCTGTCCCGGACTTCAAGCTCAATGATAACCAGTGTCAAAATCCGCAAAGGCGTTCCGGCCCTCGTCGGCACTTATGACGCCAACCTGAAGCTGTTCGAGCGCTGCTTCCAGGTTTCGGCGCACCTGGGTGACGAGTCGCTGGAGATCGAAGGGGAGGAAGGAAACGTGCGCCGGGCGCAGCGGCTGGTGGAGGAATACGCGGGCCTGGTAGAGGGTGGAGTCTGCTTCGAGAGCGCCGAAATCGAGGGATTTCTGCGCATCATCAGCCAGGATCCGAACGCGAGTTTGAAGGGATTGACCGAGGCCGGACGCCCGCGCAGCCTGGGCAAGAAGTCGATCGCGCCCAAAGGCCTGAACCAGCGCTACTACGTGGACGCCATGGAGCGGAACGACATGGTGTTCGGCATTGGGCCGTCGGGAACCGGCAAAACCTACCTGGCCGTGGCCATGGCGGTGGACGCGCTGCTCTCGAAGGAGGTCAGCCGCATCATCCTGGCGCGGCCGGCGGTGGAAGCGGGTGAGCGTTTGGGCTTTCTGCCCGGTACGCTTCAGGAAAAGGTGAATCCCTATCTGCGGCCGCTCTATGACGCGCTCTACGATGTGCTGGACCCTGACCGCGTGGACCGTTTCATCGAAAAGAACATCATTGAGATCGCGCCGATCGCCTTCATGCGCGGTCGCACGCTGAACGACGCGTTCGTAATCCTGGATGAGGCCCAGAACACCACCAGTGAGCAGATGAAGATGTTCCTCACGCGTCTGGGTTTCAATTCCAAGGCCGTGATCACGGGCGACGTGACGCAAATCGATCTTCCCAACGGCCGGCGATCGGGACTGGTGGAAGCCGTGGAGGTGGTGGGCAAAGTTCCGGGCATCAGCCTCATCTATTTCAACGAGCGCGACGTGGTTCGCCACAGCCTGGTGCAGCGGATTATCCGCGCGTATGAGGAATATGACCTCGCGCGCGCCACAAAGAGCAATGGGGAGAAAGTCAGTGGTTAGTGGCCCGTCGCCGGACGCCTTGCGTTCTGACGACTGCAAACCGCTGGCCACTGTCTTTCATGGTGATCAATCTCCAACGACGCTATGAATTCAGCCTTGCGGCATTGCGGGGCTTCGTGCGGAGTCTTCGGCGGAGGTTGCGGCTTGGGCATATGCAGTTCAACGTCTGTATTGTGGACGACGAGTCCATTCGCTGGATGAACTCCACGTTTCGCGGGAAGAATAAAGCCACGGACGTGCTGTCATTTCCGTGGGAAGAAGTGGCCAAGGTGAAAGGGCGGAAGGCGCGGCCCCGCAAGCGTCGGCGCGGGGCACAGGGGATTTCCAATTTTCTTGGCGATGTGGTGATTTCGGTTCAGACGGCCAGCCGCAATGCCGCCGCGGAAGGGCATTCGACGCTTAACGAAATGCGCTGGCTGATTCTTCACGGCGTGCTGCATCTGCTCGGGTATGACCACGAGCACGACGACGGGGAAATGACGGCGCTGGAATTGAAACTGCGGGAAGAATTGGGCGTTTCGGGTGGGAAGCAGGAAATGCAAGTCAAATTGCGAAAGGCAAAAGTCAAAACGCAAAAGTGGAGCAGGTGGCGACGGTAAATTTGACTTTTGATTTTTGACTTTTGCCTTTTGAGTTGTATTCAGTCTCTTATGAACGATCACCTTTTGGTCACAATCGCTTGGGCCGGGGTGCTGGCGGTGTGGCTGACGCTGGGATCGGTCGCGTCCTATCTTCGCCTCTTGATGCGGCAATTGACGCCGGTGGGAGCGCGCAAGGTGTTCGGGCCGAGCGAGGGCGGGCGAATGCGCCCCAATCGCGAGCGCGTGGGTGTATCGATTTCCGCCCTGCACGGGGCCGCCATGCACCTGTTCGCCGTGGGGCTGGCGGGATTGCTGATCTGGCGCCGGCCCAACCACTTCTGGAGCGATTTGGGCACGGCGCTGGTGATTGTGCTCGCGGCCGTGGCCATTGCCGACCAGCTCATTCCATTTCTCCTGGTGGTGCGGCACGGCGAGCCGGAGATGATCCTCGAGCGTTGGGAAAGGGAATTGCGCATGCTGGTTTTCCTGGCGCTGCCGCTCACTTTCCCCATTCTGATTTCCACCACGATCCGGAAATTGCTTGAGCCCGCGGACCCGGCGCCGGAAGTGCCTTCACCGGGGGAAAACCTCGCGGACCTGATCGCCACCGGCGAGCAGGAGGGCATCATCGAAAAAGGCGAGGGCGAGCTGATGAAATCCGTGGTCAATTTCGGTGACAAAGTGGCGCGCGAGGTGATGACACCGCGCCACGAAGTCGCCGCCATCGAGATGAGCTGCTCGATTGAGGACCTGCGCGTGCTCTTCCGCGCCAAGCGCATGACGCGTTACCCGGTTTATGCGGGTGAATTGGACCACATCCAAGGCTTCGTCAATGTGCGCGACCTGATGGAACTCGCGCCTGAGGAGCAGCAGCGCGTGAGGCTTCGCGATTTGGTGCGTCCCGTGCCCTTTGTTCCGGAAACCAAGCCCATCCGCGACCTGATGAAGGAATTGCAGCAGACCACCACGCAAATGGCCATGGTGATCGATGAATACGGCAGCGTTTCAGGCTTGATTACCATCGAAGATCTGGTGGAACAGATTGTGGGAGAAATTCGCGATGAGTTTGAACCGCACGCGCGCGACATCGTTCGCGAATCGCCTTCGAGTTATCTGCTCTCCGGTCACACGGAAATCGCGCAGGTGGCCGGTGAAGTGCACGTTCCACTGGGAGGCGACGACTATTCCACCGTCGCCGGCCTGGTGATGAACCATCTGGGCCACGTGCCCGCGGCCGGCGAGAAAGTTCAGAGTCATGGCTTGACGTTTGAGGTGGTGGAAGCCAACCAGCGCACGGTCCTGAAGGTTCGAATGAAAGTTCCACCCCGCGCGCCCGCCGCCAATCCCCGCCATGTCTGAAACCGCTCCATTCAAATCGGGCTTCGTGGCGATTGTCGGCCGCCCCAACGCGGGCAAAAGCACCCTGGTGAACGCGCTGGTGGAATCTAAGGTATCGATCGTGACGCCGGTACCGCAGACCACGCGCAATCGCATCCTGGGAATATTGCATCGCCCGGACGCGCAGGTGATTTTCATGGATACGCCCGGCGTGCACAAGCCGCTCTCGCGCTTGAACGAGCAGATGATGAATTACGTTCGCCAGGCGCTTGCCGACCGCGATTTGGCCGTGCTGATCGTCGATGCGAGCGCGAAATTCGGCAAGGGCGACGAGTTCGTCATCAAGCTTCTGAGCGAGTACTCGCCGCGCGCGATTCTGGCCCTCAACAAGGTCGATCGCGTCCACAAGCCGAATCTGCTGCCCCTCATGGACCACTACTCGAAGCTCTACGGATTTGAGGAGATCTTTCCCATTTCGGCGCTGCGGGGGGAAGGATTGCCGGAGTTGCTAGCGGCGATCGTGAATCGGCTGCCCGAAGGCCCGGCTTACTTTCCCGCCGACGAGTTCACGGACCAGCCGGAGCGCTTTCTGGCGGGTGAGATCATTCGCGAGAAGGTCATTCGCCACACGCGGCAGGAAATGCCCTACGTCACCGCGGTGACGATTGACCAGTTTGAGGAGGAGGGCGCGGTCAAGCGCATCCACGCCACGATCGTGGTGGAAAAGGACTCGCAGCGTCCCATCGTGATCGGCGCGGGGGCGTCGCGGCTGAAGGAGATTGGAACTGAGGCGCGGCAGGAATTGGAAAAGCTGTTTCCGCCCAAGATCTTCCTTGAGCTTTTTGTGAAAGTCGAGCCGCAGTGGCGCGACAACGCCGCGTTGATCGCGGAGTTGGATTATCGCAAAGAGGGCGGTTCCGTGGCTTGACCTCTACTTAGAAGGTGTCGCCGAAGATGTCGCCGCCGGTTTGCTCAGGTCGTACACCCGCCGAATGCTGAGCGGCCCGTTGAGCGAAGGCGCTTCGAACCGCGAGACGATAATGAGCTGCTTGCCGTCGTCGTTCAACCGAAAAGTCTCCGTCAGCTTCTCGGAATGCGGCATCTTGGTTTCGGCAGTGAGTACGTCGCCCTCCCACGAAGCCTTGGTTGTTATCTTGGCCCCGTCCTGGTCCTTATCGTCATGCTTCTTGCCATCGGGATAGAAGGTGCGGGAATTGTCAGAGTCGTCGATGATCACCACCTGGTCCGAGCGCTGGTCGATGCGCAGATATTTGGGATTGGCAGCAAGCCGGTCCCATTCCTCGCTGCTCACGGTGCTCCCGGTGCGGTTGTTGCGGCCCATGCCACCACGCCCTCCACCGCCCCAAACACCTCCGCCCCCGGGATAGCCCCCGCCGGGATAGCCGCCGCCCGGGTATCCGCCACCACCCGGATAACCACCGCCCGGATAACCGCCCCCGGGATTGCCGCCACCACCCGAAACGGGGCTGCGGCTGTTTTGCTGAGCGTCCGCAATCCTCTGGTTTGCGTCATCGCTCTGGTCGAGATTGAAATTCCATCGGCCGGTAAGCTGAGATTTGTCCTGAGCCCGTGCGACGCTCACGAGGAACGCGGAAAGGAAACACGCCGCGACCGTGGCAGTAGCCTTTGCTGGAAGCTTGAAATCTCTCGCCATTATGATATGCACCCCCTCGCGCAAGTGTGGTGTTCGATCGCTCCCTTTTCGATTCAGCGCGGCAGGAGCAGGTTGTCCTGAAGGGTGTGCAGGCGATGTAAATTGATATTTACAAACGCTCGGCGAGACTTGCATCGCCGAATCTGCTGCGGAGTTGTGAGTGGCGGTTTCCGATTGCCGACAACAGGTGTTGACCCTACGTCCCCACGGCAATTCCCAGCGCGCGCATCTTGCGGTACAGGTGGCTGCGTTCCAGGCCCAGGGCCTCTGCGGTGCGGCTCACATTTCCCTGGTGCTCATCGAGCGTGCGCAGGATGTAATCGCGTTCATAAGCGGTGCGCGCTTCCTGAAGGCTGGAAAATCCCGCCGTGGGGAATTGGGCGGGCGGGGAGGAACGCGCGCCGTCGGAGTGGAGGGAAGCGGGCAGGTGCCGCTTCTCGATTCGCTCGCCCGGCACCATAATCACCAGCCGCTCCACCAGGTTCTTCAGCTCGCGCACGTTTCCGGGCCAGCGATATGCGAGGAGTACTTCCATCGCTGACTCGGCGAATTGCTTGGGGCGGCGGCCGTAGGCGCGAGCGAATTCGGCCAGGAAGAAGTTGGCGAGGGTGGGAATATCCTCGGCGTGCTCGCGCAGCGTGGGTACGTAGAAGGGGATCACGTTCAGGCGATAGAAAAGGTCCTCGCGGAAATTGCCTTTTTGAATTTCGTCTTCCAGGTGCTTGTTGGTGGCGGCGATGATGCGCACGTCGACGGTCAGGTTGGTGCCGCTGCCGAGCGGGGTGAAGCGCTGCTCCTCGATGACGCGCAGCACCTTGGACTGCGTGCGCAGGCTCATATCGCCCACCTCATCGAGGAACAGTGAGCCACCGTGGGCCTGCTCGAATTTTCCCGTCTTATCTTCAAGCGCGCCGGTGAAGGACCCCTTGATGTGTCCGAAGAGCTCGCTCTCGATCAACTCCTCGGGAATGGCGGCGCAATTCACTTCCACGAAGGGCTTGTCCGCGCGCTGGCTCTGATGGTGAAGCGCATGAGCCACCAATTCCTTTCCCACGCCGCTTTCACCGTAAATCAGCACGCGGCCGAGGGTGGGAGCGGCAAGCTGCAACTGCTGGCGCAGCGCCTTGATGGGCACGCTGTCGCCAATGATGCGGTCGCGGCCACGCAATTCCGCGCGCAGCTCGCGATTCTGGGCGGCCAGTTGCGACTGGTCAAGCGCGTGGCGGAGCGTGAGCAGGGTTTTGTCAATGGAAAGCGGCTTCTCGATGAAATCGAATGCGCCCAGCTTGGTGGAGCGCACCGCCGTGTCAATCGTGGCGTGACCGGAAATCATGATGACGGTGGGCGGCGCTTCGCGCGCCTGGATTTTCTCCAGCACCTGGATGCCGTCAAGCCCCGGCAGCCAGATGTCGAGAAGGACAATGTCATACTTGCGGGTCTGGAGCGTTTCCAGGCACGCCTCGCCCGTGCTCACTGACTCCACGCCGTAGCCTTCGTCTTGCAAGACATCCGTGAGGGATTCGCGGATGCCGGGTTCGTCATCAACAATGAGGATGGAGAATTTCATGCGCGGTCTATGTTCCCATGGCCTCGTCGAAGTTGGTCACAAGGGCCCGGTCGACGGGAAGCTCAATCACAAACTTGGTCCCGGTGGGGTAATTTTCCTCCACGTGGATCGAGCCGTGATGTTCGGCGACGATGCGGTTGACAATCGCCAGGCCCAAACCCGTCCCCAAACGCTTGGTGGAGAAGTAGGGCAGGAAGAGCCGCTCCTTGGCTTCGGGCGGGATGCCCGGACCGCTGTCCTCCACGATAATCTCCACCACGTCGCGGTCCGTGGCGAGCGAGCTGCGCACCCAAATCTCCTTGCGCAGCGACTGTTCCATCGCTTCCGCGGCGTTGTCAATCAGGTTCACCACCACGCGCTTCATCTGGTCCGGATCGGCCTGCACCTGGGGTAAATCCGGTGAAAAGTCGTGCCGCAAGGTGATGCCGTTCAGCCGCTCGGCGAATACGTTCAATGCGTCCTGAAGAATGTCGTTGATCTGCGCGGGGGCGGGCTTGGAGGCAGGGAAGCGCGCAAAGGAAGTGAACTCGTCCACCAGCGTTTTCAGTGTACCTACCTCGCGCCCAATCAACTTGGCGCTGTCGCCCACGGCCCGCAGCACGTCGTGGGCCGGCGATCCGGCATCAATGCGCTCCAGCAGGCGCTGGATGCGTTCGGCAGAAAGTTGCAGTGGCGTGAGGGGATTCTTGATTTCGTGAGCGATTCGGCGGGCTACTTCCTGCCAGGCGGCCGAACGCTGCGAGCGCAGCACCTCGGTGAGATCTTCCAGAACCAGCACCGAGCCCACGCGGCCGTGCCGGGCGCGCACGGATGAAACGGTGAGCGCCATGAACGCCCGGCGCCCGCCCAGGTCCAATTCCATCTGCTGCGCCACCACGCCCTGGCGCGCCGCCCGCCGGAACATGCGGGCAATCTCCCGAGAATCCTCGCCCGAGAAGAGATCGGTGAGGCTTAGCGGCGTCGGCCTGCCCTGCCGGCCAAACATTCGCACGGCGGTGGAATTCAATCGCGTGATCTGGCCCTGAGGATCGAACGAAACCACGCCCGTGGGAATGTTCTCCAGAATAGCTTCCATAGTATTGCCGCGTTCTTCCGACTGGCGGTTGGCTTCCTGAAGATTCCGGGACGCCTGCTCGATGGCGCTGCGGTTTTCGACAAGTTGCTGGGTCATTTGATTAAAAGAGTGGATCAGCACTCCCAGCTCGTCATCAGCGCGCGCGGAAACCTGAAAGCCGAGATTGCCTTGCGCCACCTCATGCGTGGCGTTGGCCAGCGCCTGGATAGGAATGGTGACTTGCTTGGCGAAGAACAGCGCCGCCCACGTGGCGATGAAGAGGATGAGCAGGGTCAACAGGCCCAGGGTCAAGACGTCGATGCGCTTCAGGTCCTTGCGGCTGCGGCTCAGTTCGTTGTACTTCTGCGTTTCGCGTTGAATCTCACCGGTAATGCGGGTCAGTTTCGAGGGAAGGCGCATGATGCCCGCCACGGTTCCGAGGTGGGCGCCCGAATCGCTCAGGATTGGATCGATAGAGATGAAGAGCTCATATTCCCCGGCGGACCATCGTCCCGTCATCCCGTTGGCGGGAATTTTTCCCCCCAAGATCTGCGGGAAATAGCGGACGATCACGGCGGGGTCGGGCCAGGGGTCGCCCGCCTGCGCCAGGAGTTGCCCGGAAGAGTCGAAGCACATGGCGGACACGGTGCCCGGGTCGGCGGCCACTTCCTGCGTCACCATGCGCGCCACATG
>JASHTO010000060.1 GCA_030040515.1 Terriglobia bacterium | reverse complement strand
CTGGCCACGGTGATCGTGGGCGGGATGCTCCTTGGCCCATTCATGCTTCTCCTCGCAGTGCCCGCGCTGCGAATGATCTTCCTGAGCCGCGAACAAGGTCCTGTTTCGCATATACAAGCGGGTTGAGGAAGCGCCGCCTCAGGTGGTCATCGTTTCGGGACTTGATTGGGAGCAGTGCGGCTGAAGTTGAATTCTGTAGCGGCGGTCTATTGACCGTCGCAGGGGCGTGTTCCCTGGCTGGGGGAACACACCCGTAGAATTCGACGCTCATAGAGCGCCGCTACAACCAATCTCGTAGGGGCAGGGCTTGTCCCTGCCCTTCGTCTCGGCAATGCCGGGAGGGCACCCGCGAGGGGCGCCCCTACGTTTAAATTCCGATCTGTACAACTGCTTACCGTTGCGCTCCTTTTCCCCAACTCACATTTTGGGCTATGCTGGCCATGAGGAAAAACAGCCATGATATCCACTCGCGGCCAAACGGTATCGCAAACCGAGAAAGGCCGAGTTTTTCGAGCGCTTCACGAACGTCCGCGCGTGAAATGCGGGAACGAGGCACCTTTAGCTTCGCGGCGGAGGCTGCCCTCTCCCAGGAGATCAGTGCAATGTTAAGGTCCGATTGAACCCTCCGCCCGTCAGGCTTCATCTCATAGGGTGGCGATCAACCCAGAAACGCAAGAACAGGAGACCGAAAGTGCAGACTTCAGTGGGATCATCAACAGCCGGAACCCACGGCGCAATCATTCCAGATATTGCTCTCGATCAGGTGTTTCGTGAGGCCAGAACGTTGCGCGCCTGGCTACCTCAACCTGTGCCCGTCGAATTGCTACGCAAGGTTTATGACTTGGCGCGTCTCGGACCAACCAGTGCCAACACCTCACCTGCGCGCTTCGTTTTTATCACTACTCCGCAAGCCAAAGAGCGCCTGCGCCCGGCTCTTGCCCCATTGAATGTCGATAAAACTATGTCTGCTCCCGTGAATACGATCATCGCCATGGATACGCACTTTTACGATCACCTCCCCAAATTGTTCCCCCACAGAGATATGCGCAGCTTATTTGCCGGGAACCAGGTGTTGATCGACGAGACCGCTTTTCGCAACAGTTCCCTGCAAGGCGCGTACTTCATCCTTGCCGCCCGCTCCCTGGGACTTGATTGCGGCCCCATGTCGGGATTCGACGCCGCGAAGGTAAATGCTGAGTTTTTCCCGGATGGAAGGTGGAAGGCCAACTTCCTCTGCAACCTGGGATATGGAGACCGAACACAACTCGGGTCACGCGATCCGCGGCTGGAATTCGAAGAGGCTTGCCTAGTCCTCTAAGCCGACGGCCAAATTGGCGCAACGTTTGACCCCACCCCTGCGCGGGAGCGAACGCAAACCCGAGAATCAATTTTCAGGATTGCCGACAGACATGATGTTTAAGGATTCGGTCGAAAGGGGGACTCTTATCGCAGCAAGTATGCGCCCAGCACGCCCCGGCAGCGGTCTCGATAGGGCTCAATCGGGGCGTCGCTCGGCCCCAACACCCACTGCAAGCAGTATCCGTCCACCAACGCCCGAATGGTGGCTGCGGCATCGTGGGGATTAACCCGCCGGAACTGCTGCTGACGAATTCCCAATTCCACAATTGCCATATCGCGCCGATGGCACGCCGCAAAGAAGTTCTCAAAAAGCGCGCGGAAACGCTCATTGCGCGTACCGAGAGAAGCGAAATCGAAGAAAACCAAATAGAACCTTCGATTCACCTCCGCGCTGTGAAACAGAACTTCCAATTCCGCTACAAGTTTCCCGCGCGCGGACTCCTGGGATTGCAGGACCTGATCCAGCGTCCCATTCACCTGCCGAAGTAGCCAATCGAGAACCCCGATCAGCAACTCTTCTTTGCTGGGGAAATAGTAAAGTGCGCCTCCTTTGCTTGACCCGGAGCGCTCGACTACCGAATCAATAGTCACGGCCTGAATACCTTTATCGAGAATCTCGGCATATCCCGACTTGATCAAGGTGTCTCTGCGGCGCTGGGCAAGTTGTGGATTGGCACGTCGAGGGCTCATTCTTCGCCTGCCTTTATTAAAAAGTAGTCTGGTCGGATTATCTATTATTTCCTATATTTGTCAATAAGATTCCCGAATCAGCAAGAGCGCAATTCGAAATTCAACGCAGGGGCATCACTCGCGGCCACCCCGGTATGGCTGGACTTAAAGGCAAGGACAAGCCCTGCGCCTACGTAATTCAAACCGCCTCACTCCCCGCAAATGATCGAATGGATGAGCAGCAAACAGAGCGCAGTTTAAGCCTGATGGCCGGAAGGCGTAGATGCCTTCGTGGGGTCTCAATCATACGCGTCGGGTCCGCCGGATGGGGTTCTCCGTTAGATTGCAAACTGATTGGGTTACAATGGCCGCATGCGGCGGCGGGAGTTCGTGTTACTTCCAGCTTTAGCGCTCGGCGCTTCAGTTCGACCTCTTTGGGCCGACCATCACATCCTCTCACTCGATCCACTGATCGTGGATTTTGACCTTTCGACCCAGCAAGGCCGTTACACTGGCATCGATGACTTTTACATTCGCAATCACTTCACGATTCCCCAAATACCCGAGCTGCCGGTTCTGAGCATCGAGGGCGAAGTGGCGAAGCCGCTTCGCCTGGGCTGGGAGGATCTCGGGCGGCTGGCGAAAAAGCAGGCCGGCGCGGTGCTGGAATGCGCAGGCGACCCTGCCAAGGTCACCAGCCTGGTGAGCGACGGATTGTGGGAAGGGTGGCGATTGGGCGACGTTCTCGCCCTGGCCGAGCCGAAAAAAGAAGGTGCGTTCGTGCACCTTTTCGGCCGCGATGGATACGCCCGCAGCGTGCCCATTGAGCGCGCTATGAGCGACGGAATGTTGATTACCAAACTCAACGGCCGTCCGCTGGTGCGCAATCACGGAGCTCCGTGGCGCGCGCTTTTCCCCGGCTGGTACGGAGCTGACTCGGTGAAGTGGCTCGCGAGGATTCTGCTCGCACCCTCGCCGCTTCCGCCCGATGGGGACACGTATCTTGAAGTCTGGCAGAGTCCGGCGGGATCGCTCCAGCGCAAACCCCTGCAGAGGGTGCTCGTAAATTCAGTGATCATCAACCCCGCAGAGGGCGCGGTGCTTCGCGCCGGCAGAATTCTCATAAGGGGACTGGCATGGTCCGGCAACGGAACAATTCGCGGCGTCCAGGCCAGCGGCGATGGCGGAAAAATCTGGCGTCCGGCAAGAATCGAGAGCGTGCCAAGCGAATACGATTGGGTACTTTGGCAGGCCGAGGTGGATATCACGCAACGCGGTCCGGTGGAGCTGGTTTCCAAGGCCACCGACGCTGCGGGAAATACTCAGCCCTCCAGCCGCGACCCGCGCCGCGTGGACTATTACGGCAACAACACCTGGAGCCGCGTCCGCTGCGTGGTGGTTTAGCCCAACGCCGGTAATCCGCGGCCGCGCGCGAAGCCGCATTCGTGCGGAAGTAGCAACTCCCGCTTTTGCTCCACACAAAAGTTCAAAGCCCGCCACGCAGCTTCGTTAGAGGCTAGAACGCCATTTTTTACCCGACTTTCGCCTTTCGCCTCGTGACTAATAACCCGCTTGTTTTCAGCGTGTTCTCAGCTTTTGGTCTTGGGCCAAGTCCGTCGTCTGACAGACTCGGCATTAGGAGAGCCACGCAAGAAATCTTCACGAACTGAATCCACCGATAAACGAGGCGGAGGAGTGTGGGGGGACCAACGAGCGTCACGATGGCGGTGACTTTGGCTGCTCGCTGTTGAGCGAAGCGAGAGTCTCGCGTTTTTCAAACTTGATCTCGATGATAATACACCCTGCGGGATTCACCGCCGATCGATAGCGCGTGACACCAGGAAGGCGGCTGGTCCGGCGAATCGCTTACCGGACCAGATCAGGGTTAGTTGCCTCATCACAGGTTTACTGAAGCTTAGAAGTACAACTTCAAAGCCAACTGAATCTGACGGGCGTCATTGGGGGAATCACGTGTGCTGGTGATCTGCCCGAAGTTAGTGGAGTTCAGATAATTCGTGGCGCTGGGCATCGCGAAGTCCGGAGTGTTGGTGAAGTTGAAGAACTCGCCGCGAAATTCGAGATAAGTGGCCTCGGTAATGTGGAACTGTTTGAAGAGCGAAAGGTCGAGCCGGTGGACAGGTGGGCCATAGACCTGATCAGGAGCGCCGCCCAGGGGGGCGCCGTTGGTCTGGCCCACGGAGGTCACCGCCGGCGGACTGGCGAACGCCGCGGCATTCCAATAATGCGCAACGCTCTGCCCGGCATCGACGTTTTCGCCGGGAACCAGAAGAGCGTTGCTCCCGGCGGCCTGACCCGCAACAGTGGTTACGGCGCTATGAATGGTGGTGGGCTGCCCGCTGGTCCATGTGAAGATCCAGTTGGCGTGCCATCCGCCCAGGACTGCATTTTCCACTCCATGCGAGGTCCCCAGGAGGCGCTGGCCGGCTCCCACGGGCAGCGCCCACGTGCCGCTGTAGTGGAGAATGTTGGTCGTGTCCCAATCGCACAACGCGTAGTCGTATTGAATTCCAAAGCCCGGCACATAGGGAGCGCGGTAGTAATTCTCCGATTCGCCATAAATCGTTCCGCCCCCGTCGTCGCGGCACTTCGAGTAGGTGTAGTTGAAGAGGAAATCCAACCCCGCGCCGAAGCGCCTTTGAATGTTGAACTGCATGCCGTTGTAATAACTGTCGGCCTGAGTGGTTACATAAAAGTAGCCGCGTGAAAGATCCGGGAACGGCAGGTAGGGCAGGAGGTTGCTGGTGGTAGGAGGCAAGAGAACGTTGGGCAGATTTGCCTCCGTAACGCTGTCCAGGTGGCGGCCGCCGGTGTAAACATAACCGATGCTGCCCATGGTGTTGCGCGTCAATTGGTATTGCAGGGTCAGGTTGCCCTCGTAGGCCCTGGGAATGCTGTAATTGGGAGTGATGCCGCGGGGTGAAACGGCTCCCGCCGTCACGGTGCTGGCGGTCAGGCCGACGTTCGTGAAGCCATTGCTCAGCGCGC
>JASHTO010000662.1 GCA_030040515.1 Terriglobia bacterium | reverse complement strand
GGGGGAGGCAATACCGGCTCGCGATCCTTCACTACAAGCTCAAGGGGAGTTCGCCCGTCCAGCGCCCTTCCCTCCCGCGTCAATTGGGCGGTACGATAGGGAATCTGCCGCCCGCCTTTGTCAAACACCGCGTCGTCCAGGCGCAAGAGTCCGGCGCGCGCCATGCCTCCCAATAAATCCTCAAATTCATTGCGGCTAATCTCTTTTCGAGGAAATAACTCGCTGTAAAGCCTGCCGGTGGAGCGGGTGCCCGCACCATGCAATTCTGCCGCGACGCGCAATGCCGCCGCCTTCTCGGTCGCCGTCGCGGCGCGGAAGCGTTGCGCATCGCACTCCTTGGGCGCGCAATTATCGCAAATTCCGCAGGGGTCTTCGCCGTCGGCAGTGTCGCCGAAGTGGTGCACCACGCTCACCATGCGGCACTGGTCGCTTTTCGCGTAGCGGATCATCAGCTCAATCTGCTCACGCTTGTGCTCACTTTGTGCAATGTAGGGCTCGCGCCAGCCGTCGTGGCCGCGGCTGACGTTTTCGGCAAAATCCATCACCGCCCCGCCGTGCGTCCACAACTTTTCCAGCGCCTTGTCAAAGATCTCAGGATCCATGATCAGTTTCTTCAGCAGTTCCCGCTTTTCCTGAGGTTCAGCCTGAAGCTTACCGAAAATTCCGTCGAGCACCACGACATCCGGGTAATCTCGCTCGATGAAGTAGTCATGCGTGCGGCGGTCCGCGTAGGAGTGCATGAGCAGCGCGCGGCTGGGCTTGCCGTCACGCCCGGCGCGGCCGATTTCCTGGTAATAGGCTTCGATGCTGCCGGGCAGAGCCGTGTGAATCACCGTGCGGACGTCCGGCTTGTCGATTCCCATGCCGAAAGCGATAGTGGCCACGGTTACATCCAGCTTGCCGGCCAGGAATTCTTCCTGCACTTGCCTGCGGCATTGCGCGTCCAGGCCGGCGTGATAAGCGGCCGCGGAATGCCCGGCGCTGAGCTCACCGGCCAGGGATTCCGACTGTTTGCGCGTGGGGGTGTAAACGATCGCGGGACAGCGCGAGGGGTGCGCAAGGAGCTCGCGGGTAAGTTGAAACCGCTGTGAGGGAGGCACCTCCACCGCCTCAATGGCGATGTTGGAGCGGCGGAATCCGTGAATGAAGCGTGCCGGCTGGTTCAGCCCCAGTTGAGTGACGATGTCGTCCTGAACGGGCGGCGTGGCCGTGGCGGTGAGGGCGATGACCGGCGCCGGGCGCAAAGTTGGGACATATTGTCCGAGGCGGCGATAATCCGGCCGGAAGTCATGCCCCCACTGCGAAATGCAGTGCGCTTCATCAACGACAATCAGTGACACCGGGCGCTTGGCCAGCATCTCCGGAAAGCCTGTCACGCGGAGCCGCTCGGGAGCGATGAACAGGAATTGCAATTGGCCCGCCAGGTAGTCTTGGCAGGCGCGGCGCGAGTCCGCGCGAGCACGGCCGGAATGGATTCGCTCCACGGCGAAACCATGAGCCTTCAGCTTCGCCACCTGATCCTCCATCAGGGCGATAAGGGGGCTGATCACCAGCGTCGTTCCGCCGCGCGCGATGGCCGGCAATTGATAGCAGAGCGATTTGCCCGAGCCCGTGGGCATGACCAGCAAGGCGTCGCGCCCTTCAATCACCACGCGACAAACGGCTTCCTGATTGGCCAGAAAGGCGTCGAAGCCGAAAGCCCGGCGCAAGAGGTCATGAATATCCATGTTGGGGTTTGGGGTCTGCGGCACGAAACCACCCGTCCTGCGTTGGCATTCAACCTAGGGCCGAGTCAGGAAGATCGGCAGACCCATCTTGCCGTCGTATTTGGGCAGGCAGCACCCGATGTCGTACATGCTGGCCACATCCACGTGGCGCGGGCCCAGCTTCGGATCGGGAATGGGTTCCATGGCGTAACAACCCTGGTTAATCGCCGTCATTTTGCCGTGCTCACCGCGGGCGATGGAATCCATGGCCATGCTGGCGAAGGTGGAAGCCACCAGACGGTCGACAAAGTCCGGCGAGCCGCTGCGCAGTTCGTAAGTGAGGTCGCTCACCACCGTCTCCTGTCCGCTTGCCTTCTTGATTTCGTCGCTCAGGTCTTCACCCACGTTGGCCTTCTTGCGGTGGCCGAAGGCGTCGGCTTCCCCGTATTCGCGAATCGAATAGCCTTCCCACTCCGCGCCCTCGGAAAGCACCACCAGGGAATAATTGCTGGGATTCTCTTTCTTGTCCTGAAGGAGCAGCTCGATCATGCGCTTCAGATCGAACTTGTGCTCGGGAATGGCGCAGCGAATTCCGCAGACATACGCCGTATAGAGTGACGTGTAGCCCGCGTCGCGGCCGAAAACGCGGAAAACTCCCACGCGTTCGTGCGAGGCCACAGTGGTCCGCTGGCGATCAATGGCTTCCATGGCGCGCGTAATGGCGGTGGAAAACCCGATGCAGTACTCCGTGTTGCGAACATCGTTGTCCATGGTCTTGGGGATGGCGACGACTTTCATCCCTTCGCGGTCCAGTCGCGCCGCGTAACTGAGCGTGTCATCCCCGCCGATGGCCACCAGATAATCGAGCCCCAAGGCGGCGATGTTCTTCAGCACCTGCGAAGTGATGTCATAGACCACCGAGGTTACGCCCTTCTTGGTACTTTCAATCTTGGGGAAGTCGCCGTCTGCGCAGACGTAGGGAAGCTTTTTCATCTTTTGCGGATTGGTGCGCGAGGTGTGCAGGAACGTCCCGCCCGTGCGATCGATGGTGCGGGTGTTGTTGCGGTCGAGCGGAAGAATGTAATGCGACCGGCTCAGGGGATCCTTCAAATCCACGTGCGTCAGGCCTTCCCACCCGCGCCGGATGCCCACAACTTCGCAGCCAACATCCGCCGCCTGGTAAACCACCGTCTTAATGACGGAATTGAGGCCGGGGACGTCCCCGCCGCCGGTGAGAATCCCGATCCGCTTTGCTGCCATGTGCGCTCCCTAGGAATTTGGTTTAGATTTTCTCCGGCATGGAAAATTCAATTCACGGAGAAACTAGGAGTTTACACCGCCGCGCGCCCATTTGAAAACCACGTGCGGAGATGGTGTCCTGATTGGCGTGTGGTAGTGGCGGTCTCCGGCCGACGATCCTGGATTATTAGTGCGATCCAGCGGTCGGAGACTGCCACTACCACAAACCAGGACACTACCGCCGAGCTGACCAACTTGGAATACGGAATTTCTTACGATCAGTGAGCTCCAATAATTCTATCCGCATAGCGCGCCCCAATCCCTGCCAGCAGCGTTCGCCAAATCTGCATCCGGTAAAGCCCGACCCCCAGAATCGTCCCCAAGGTATTCGTGATCACATCCGTGATGTCCGAATCTCGAGTCGGCAGGTGTGACTGAATGGACTCGATGGCGAAGCTGATGGCAAATCCCAAGACGATGGTTGCAAGCCCCGGCCTCTTGATTCGTCCGGCCAACGAAAAGTAAGCGCACACGAGGAATCCGAATGGGATAAAGCCGCCAATATTGATCAGCACGTCGTTCAAGTAACCCCGCGTCGGCTGGAAGGCTTTCAAAGGGGATTGGAGGTAGACCTGATCCACAACCAAGAGTCTGCTCGGAATAATTAAGTCAGGTCCCTGCCCTGCGCGGCTGTGAATAACCGTCCCCGTCTTCTCATCAAACAAATATAGGGCCAAAGCCCGCTCGCTTTCAGAGGGGTCGGGCCGCCCCCTCGTCTTCCAGGTGGAATAATCGTGGAGCACTTGTTCCGGTGAGAGCTCCTGATCGAAAAAAGCGAGCCCTCGAATGATCCCTGACCAGCTATTGATGTCCACGGGCGAGTCCCCGAGGATCAGTTGGCCCTCAAAATCCTGGGCAGAGAGCGGATAGGGTGACGGTGGGCGTGCGAGGGCACCATTGACATAGATTGAAGCTTGCTCGCCGTTTGAGGTAACCGTAACGAATTGGGATTTACCCTGCCGGAACAAATCCGGCACATAAAGCCCGGTAATCCGGGGTCGAAAGGGCCGGTTTTCGATATCGATTCGTAGGGCAAGATCACGACCAGACTGCCGCAACGATAATTGCCGAGACCTTCCCCGGGAATAAAAGTTGAATAAGGCGCCGCCACCGTCCG
>JASHTO010000661.1 GCA_030040515.1 Terriglobia bacterium | reverse complement strand
TGCGTTTTGGCTTTTGCGATGAAGCGGGGATTACAACAAACTGCGAAGAAGACGATACCATCATTTTGAAGGAAGCGCCATCAGAAAAATGCCATAAGTCCTTTTTCGGAAAAACTGTCCGTTTTCGGGTTTTCTGTGACTTTTAGGCGCGTCCGTATTATGGACGTGGCGTACGCCCACGAGAACCTCACCATTTCCCCAATCAAAACCGTGCCCAAAGCAACTCATATTGTGATATTTCTGAATTGGGGTCCGGCCTCATTGCGAATGGGTAACCTTCTGGCGCCTGAGGCCGGCCATGCTCAGAGCGAGCTAAACGCCGTCCGAGGTTAGGAACTGATGAAACCCGAGCGATTGTGCCCCCAATGCGGGCGTAAAATTCCGTGGGGACAAGCCGGCTGCCCCTTCTGCTTGGGCAAAGGTAAAGGATACCTCTGGTCTTTGCGACGCGACGGGTTTCTCCTGCTCACCTTCATTTTCCTGATTCTCATGTTCGTCATCACCGGCTTTACGGTGCGCACTTACCGCAACGTCGAAAGGGGGTTTGCCGTTCAATGGTACGCGCGCGGTGAAGACGACCTGCGGGCAAGTCGTGCGGAGGCGGCGCTGGCCGATTTCCGCACCGCCCTCTCCTACTCCCACGACAATGAACAATATGAATTGCGCCTGGCGGAGGCTTTGACGGAAGCGGGCAACACAGCGGGGGCGAGAGCGGAGGCCCGAACCTATCTCCTGGGTCTACTCGACCGGCAGCCCGGCAACGCCACCGCGAATCTGGAGCTGGCAAGGCTGGCGGCGCGCGATCATCTCATTGACGACGCTGTGCGCTACTACCATCAGGCAATTTACGGTGAATGGGATTTCGATGCCGTCGCCCGGAGGCGAAATGCGCGATTGGAGCTTGTGGAATATCTCCTGGACGAAGGCCAGAAGGATTCCGCGCGCGCGGAATTGATTTCCCTGGCGGCGGACTTGCCCCCTGATCCCGCATTGCAAACCCGGGTGGGGACCCTTTTGTTGCGTGTGGGGGGTTACGACGACGCCTTGAAATTGTTTAACGAGGCGCTCCGCCCGAATCCCCATCTCGCTACCGCCCTGGCGGGTGCCGGCGAGTGTTTCTTTTACAGAGGCGACTACGAGCAAGCGGAGCGCTACTTGGCGCGGGCCGTTCAGCAAGATCCTCACCTCTCCCAAGCCGCGGCGTTGCGAGAAACGGCACAAGCAGTTTTGAGGCTTGATCCCTTTAATCGGCGCCTGAGCAATATGGAGCGAGGCCGGCGCGCCGCAACGGACTTCAGCCTCGCCATGGCGTGTCTGCAAAGCTGCGCGGCACAGCGGGGAATCGATTTAAAGGCGAAAGGAAGCGACCCGCTCCAAACGTTGCAGGGTATGGCCCTCGACCTCCAAGCTCATGCCCGGCAATCCACCCTCAGTCGCGACGCCGAGCTGCTTTCGGAAGTCATGGACGCGGCGTTCTCCATGGAGCAGGCGAGCGTGCACGCTTGTGGAGAACCCCAGGGCCAGGATTTGGCGCTGTTGCTGATTGCCCGCGAACAAGGAGGAGGGCACCCGTGAGCGTTTCTCCCCTTGGTCCTGCGGCGAAACCGTCATCCTCGGCCCTCACCGAGGGCGAGGATATGCTCAAGCGCCTGGGCGGGAGCAAGCCGCTGAAGGAAACCCAGCTCTTTCTCCTTCTGGCGGTCATCATCGGATTGCTCTCGGGCCTGTCCGTCGTTCTCTTCCGAATCGCCATCGACTGGACCAAGCTGCTGTCGTTTGGTTCCGCGCTCACCCCCGAGTGGACTCGCGGCCTGGCGGTTCCGACGATTGGCGGGTTGGTGGTGGCTTACCTGGTGATCCGATTCTTTCCCCGCGTGCGTGGCAGCGGAGTGAATCAGACCAAAGCGGCGCTCTACATCTACGACGGATATATTCCCTTCAACACGGTCATTGGAAAATTCCTTACCTGCGCGGTGGCAATCGGAACCGGCCAGTCGCTGGGACCGGAGGATCCTTCCCTACAAATGGGCGCGGGGATTGCCTCCGCGCTGGGCCGCCGCCTGCGGCTTTCGCGCGAGAAGGTGCGATTGATTGCGCCGGTGGGCGCGGCGGCGGGACTGGCGGCGGCGTTTAACGCACCTATTTCCGCGGTCATCTTCGTATTTGAAGAAGTGATTGGCCAATGGACCGCCGGCTCGCTGGGCGCGGTCGTCCTCGCCGCGGTTTCCAGCGTGATTGTGACGCGCTGGTTCCTGGGCGATCAGCCATTGTTCGGCATCCCCGTTTATCACCTCGTGCATCCCGCAGAGTTGCTGGCTTATGCCGCGCTGGGAGTGATCGGTGGGATATCTTCACTGGCGTTCGTGCGGTTGATTGCCTTCGCCCGCCCGCGCCTGAAGGCTCTGCCGCGCTGGACGCAATACCTCCAGCCGGCGGTGGCGGGGTTGCTGATCGGAATCATCGGCATCGGTTTCCCGCAGGTGATGGGGGCGGGCTACGGTTACATCGACCAGGCCATGCACGACCAGTTCACATGGCAGATTCTCGGGCTGCTGGCGGCGTTAAAAATTATTTCTACCAGCCTCTCGTTCGTCAGCGGCACACCGGGCGGAATGTTCGCTCCCACGCTCTTCATCGGCGCGATGCTGGGCGGCGCGGTGGGCGGCGTCGAGCACCACTTCTTCCCCTGGCTGACCGGCGGAGTGGGAGCTTACGCGCTGGTGGGCATGGGGACGGTTTTCGCCGGTTTCCTGCGCGTCCCCATGACTTCCGTCTTCATGGTGCTGGAGGTGAGCGGCAACTATTCCATCATTCTCCCGGTGATGATTTCCAACACCATCGCCTACTTGATTTCCCGGCAGTATCAGCGGACTTCACTCTTTGACCTGCTCTCCCGGCAGGATGGCATCGGCCTGCCCTCGATGGAGGAGCGGCGCGAAGAAGCCACGTTGCACGTGGAAGACGCGATGCGCCCTTATCAGGGTTCAGTGCTCGGCCTCGATGATCCCGTCCAGGTAGCCCTTACGAAGGCGGAGGCATCCCCTGAAGCCCTCGTTCTGGTGAAAGGGCATCGCCACACGTGGCTCGGGATCAAGAAGGATGATTTGCGCCACCAGGCGCCACAATTGCGCCAGACCGACCCTCTCCACGACCTGCTTTCCGATACTGCACTTCCCTATCTTCATCCCGACCACTCCCTGGACGAAGTGCTGCGCCGCCTGGGCGACTGGCCGGTTCTGCCCGTGCTCAGCCGCGCGGATTTGGACAAGCTCGAGGGAGTGATCGGGCTTCCCGACGTCCTGAATGCCTATCGCAGGACTGGGAGTGCGATGGGTGAGAGTTAGCGCTCAGCCGCCGGGTCCGTCGTTGGAAAGATATTGATCGAGGGAATGGAGCTCGCGCGCCAGCTCGTCCACGCGATGCTCGAGCAGATTGCGGATGGAGAGCATGGCGGTGAGCTGGCCCTGGGTATTGACGATAGGCAGGTGGCGAACGTGCCGCTCCACCATGTGGACCAGCGCATCCTCTTCACTCGTGTCGTCGGTGATGGTCTCGACGGGAGAAGTCATGACTTCGCGCACCCGCGTGTCCTTCGGGGAGCGCTGGCGCAGCACGACGCGGAGCATCACGTCGCGCTCAGTAAAAATGCCGTGCAGGATGCCGTGCTCCACAACAGCGACGGCTCCCACCGCGTGCTCCGCCATCACTTCCACGGCCTCCAGCACGCTCGCGCCCGGCGCAACAGTAGCGGGTGGGAAACTGGCAATCTTCAGGAGACTAATCGCCGCCTCCGTCGGGGAAGAGTTGAAAAGCCCTTGTCAACAGCTTCGCGGGCAATCGCGAAAGCAAGAGAGTACGGCGATAAAATCTGGAAGTCAAGACAGCAGGGAGTTATGTAGCGGGTCAATTCGAAATCTCGGCGTAGGGGCACCCCTCGCCCTGCGGCCCATAGCCTTCGGGCGACGGGTCGCGGGTGCCCTGGATTTAAGGGCAGGGACAAGCCCTGCCCCTACGGAATTCAAACTGACCCATTACGGGGAAATCCCGTTAAGGCGGCGCTCAATGAACGCCGCCCCAACGGAAAGCCCCAGGCAGGACGTGCAGCGGGGCGGTGAACTGGATGGCCTTAAACCTTCTCCGGCACCACGTAAGGCTTGCGGTAACCGCGGTCGCCGTCGCGAAGAATGAGCGAGGCTTCATGGTCGCCGATCACTTCCATCTTCACAGGATCGAAATGCAGGGCGCGACCCACGCGGTGCGAGGCGTTGCCCAGGTGGAGCAGCGAGCAGGAAATCAAGCCTTCCTCAATCGGTGCGTTCAACTCCTCTTTTTTGCGGCTCTTCACGCAGGCAATGAAGTTGGCCCAGTTGTTGCCGCCTGCGGTCGAGTGCGGTCCCGGCTCCTGTTCCTCACCAATCCAGGACTTGTAGCTGTCGTAGCCATTCATGGCCAGATAGCCATTCGAGCCGTAGAAGATGTTGCCGATGGTATTTTTGGGCCCTTTTTTCTCTGCCGCGTTGCCTTCCGCCGCGGGCACATCACCTCCACCAAATTGCGGCGACCCGATTTGTGCTTCGTGGTTGGTACACCAGTGGCGGACTTCGAATTCCAGAATGCGCTTCTTGCCGTCGGGCATATCGTCGTAGTAGTAGGCGACATTCAAAACGTTGGGCGTGGTCTGATCGTCATCAAACATCACGTGCGCGCCGATGGCGGCGATGCGGTTGGGATATTTCACGCCCAGCCCCCAGCGCGCCATGTCCAGCTCATGGATGCCCTGGTTTCCGAAGTCGCCGTTTCCCGTGTCCCACACCCAGTGCCAGTTGTAATGATAGCGGTTTCTGGTGAAGGGCTTCATGGGCGCAGGGCCGGTCCACAGATCGAAGTGGAAGCCCGCGGGCACGGGCTCCACGGGAGCCTTGCCGATGGTGTTCCGCCACTTGTAGCACAGCCCGCGCGAGAGATAAACGTCGCCGATTAAACCGTCGCGCATCTTCTGTACGCCCTCGATAATGGCGAGGCCGGAGCGGCTGTTGGTGCCGTGCTGAACCACGCGATCGTATTTCTGCGCAGCGCGCACCACTTGCTGCCCTTCCCACATGTTGTGGCACATGGGCTTTTCAACATAAACGTCTTTGCCCGCCTGGCAGCCCCAAATCGCCTGCAGCGAGTGCCAATGGTTGGGCGTGGCAATGGAAATCGCGTCAATGGATTTGTCGTCCAGCAACTTGCGCAGGTCGATGTAGGTGGCAGGTTTCGCAATCCCCATCTTTTCCATTTCGCCGAGGCGCTGGTTGGTGACGTTTTCATCCACGTCGCACACCGCGGCGATTTCCACGTCCTCCATTTTCGAATACTGGCGAACGTGCGCCCACCCTTGCCCGTGCAGCCCGACCACCGCAATGCGCACTCGATCGTTGGCCCCAAAAACTCTCTCCGGCTTGGTCAAGAAATTGATGCTCCCCAAAGCCGCGAGTCCGGCTCCAGTCTTCGCGCTGGTTTTGATGAATTCTCTGCGATTGACCTCCGATTCCATAAAGCCCCCTCTCCAGGATTCGGGGGAATTATACCCCCGCGGGGTTTGATTGGCTAAAAGAAGTGGGACAATTTTGGATAGGTTGTAGCGCGGCTGCCCTCAGCCGCGATTTGCACTTCGGAAGGCTCGCTTTTTGCGAGGGTTTTAATTTACCCCGTGGGCTATAATGCCCGCGCCCGCGCTGGCCAAATTTATTTTTTGAAAGCAAAGGAGACACATAATGTCCACGAACCCCCCGAGCCCCGACAAGATCATGCAAATCGGCATGGGCTTCTGGGCCTCCAAAACACTGTTGAGCGCCGTGGAGATGGGCGTCTTCACCGAACTCGCCAAGCAGCCGGAGGATTTGGAAACGCTGCGCGGCCGCCTGGGGCTGCACCCGCGGTCAGCGCGGGATTTTCTTGACACTCTGGTGGCGCTTGGATTCCTGCGCCGCGCCGATGGGAAATACGCCAACACGCCGGCGGCGGATTTCTACCTTGACCGGCACAAGCCCAGCTACATTGGCGGAGTTCTGGAAATGGCCAATCAGCGCCTCTACACGCATTGGAGCCACCTGACGGAAGCGCTGCGCACCGGCAAGCAACAAAACGAGGCCAAAGACGCCGGAAGCGAATCGCCCTTTTTGGCGCTCTACTCCGATCCGGCCCGGCTGAAGAGCTTTCTGGCGGCGATGACCGGCATCAGCCATGGCGCCAACATTTCCATCGCACAGACGATTCCCTGGAAGCAATACCGCACCTTTGCCGACGTGGGCGCGGCTCAGGGCGACCTGGCGGTGCAAATTGCCCTCGCCAATCCCCACCTCACCGGCGTGGGGTTTGACCTTGCGGAAGTCGGGCCCATCTTCGAGGAATACGTCGGGCAGCACGGGCTCAGCCAGCGGGTGCGCTTCCATGCAGGAAATTTTTTCGAGGACCCGCTCCCCCAGGCCGACGTCATCACCATGGGCCACATCCTCCACGATTGGAACCTGGAGGAAAAGAAAATGCTGCTGCGCAAGGCCTATGAAGCCATCTCTCCGGGCGGCGCCGTGGTGGCCTACGACGCGGTCATCGACGATGATCGCTCGCAAAACGCCTTCGGTTTGATGATGAGCCTGAATATGCTGATTGAGACTCCCGGTGGCTTCGACTACACCGGCGCAGATTGCAGGAGCTGGATGAAGGAAGTTGGATTCCGCGAGACGCGAGTCGAGCGCCTGGTGGGACCCGACTCCATGGTGGTGGGAATTAAGTAGCGCGGGCATCCCGGGCACAACCTGTAGGGGCGGCCCTCGCCCTGCGGTCCAAAGCCTTCGGGCGACGGATCGTGGCCGCTCCCGCCCAGGCGGGACGACCGCAAGGGTTGCCCCTACAGTCTGGGGCGCGGGCGAGACGCGCTACGGCGAAAATCCATGACGATGAAGCGAATATTCGTATTGGCCGGACTGGCGGTGCTGGCGTCGTACTCATTACTTTTCGGCCAAAAGCCGGCCGCGCCCGCCGCGCCCTGCGACGCGCCTTCTTATTTCGGGATGTGCAACCCTTACGTGCCCGGAATTATCGCGCGCAGCGCACCCCATGGAGGCGTGCTGGTGGTGACCGCCTGGCCGTCCGGCCCGGCAGATCAAGCGGGCCTCTGCCCGGGCGACCAATTCGTCTCCGTCAATGGCATCGCAATTTCCGGGCTCGAGTTCATGGAAATCCTCAAGCTGATTGTGTCCGACACATCAACACCCATTGACCTGACGATCAAGCGCGGCGATCAAAACCTCAGCTTTCACCTCGCGCGAGCAAAGGAAACCGAACTTGTGGCGCTGAGCCACGAGAAGTTCACTCACATGCCGCTCTTCCCAGACGGAGAACCACTTGTGACGGTTCCCCTCGACGAGAGCGCGGCGGAACTACAGGCTTTCAAAAACTTCGAGCTCGAAGTCGGCAGGCGGAATGGATTCAAGCTCGCCGACCGGCAATGGGTGCCTCTCGCTACCGACGAAGGTCAATTTGCGCGCCTCGACCAGGTTTTGAACGATCCCATGTCTTCAAGGCTCGCCAAGCGCGTAGACTTTCCCACCTCCGCTTACCATCTCGGTTTCAGCGCCGCGATCCTTCAGCACCCCGACCAGGTTCTTGTGTACTTTGTTTTCCCCGCTTTCCCAGCCCTTAAGGCCGGCCTGCTTCCCGGCGATGAAATTATGAAGGTTGATGGCCACCCGGTGTCAGGCCTCAGCAAGGAACAGCTTAACGACCTGGTGCTGAAGCCGGACGACCACGCGCGCGAAATCACTTTGCGCATCCGCCGAGGCACGGTGGAGCAGACCATTAAGATCGAGACGCAGAAGCTCACGGATGTTGGTTACTATAACGAGACGCGACCCAAACGTCCGGATAATCTAGCGCTGGGAATCCAACTCGTGAACCCCGGCAACCCGCAGGAAATGGTGGTTCGAAGTGTGGACTACCCTTCTGCCGCCTTCGCGGCGGGAATGCACGTGGGAGACGCGATTCTTTCGGTAAACGGCCGGCCCGTAAAGCAAATCACCCGCGAGCAGATGGATAAAATTCTTCATCCCTCAACGCCCGCGCCGCTGCGCATAGACGCGATGCGCCTCGGCAAGAAAATTCACTTCCAACTAACCCCCATGACCGAAGCCCAGGCCGAAGCTTCCATCGGCAGAAAGATGACGGCCCACGGCCCCGCCTCCGCGAAGTGTACTGAGCCCGCGATACAACCGTAAACCGGTCTGAACGGCCTGAGTTACAGGGAAATTTCTCCTTGCGCGCTCTTGGGCGCGAATTCATAATCAATGGCTGGACAAATATTACGGCAATTTTTTTGGAGGTAGAGAAATGGCCACAGCAACACCGAGCGCAGCTCCTGGCAAATTCTCCGCGGGCAACACGGCTCGCGTGAAGGAAATTCTGAGCTGGTATGAGAGTGACAATCCGGGCGTGAAGACCAACCTGGCACGCCTGATGAACACGGGGCGCCTGGCGGGCACGGGGAAATTCGTGATTCTGCCCGTCGACCAGGGTTTTGAGCACGGGCCGGCGCGCAGCTTCGCCGTAAACCCCGCGGGATACGATCCCAATTATCACTTTGAAATTGCTTTGGCGGCGGGCTGCAATGCTTACGCCGCGCCCCTAGGATTCCTTGAGGCCGCGGCCGCGCGCCACGCCGGTGAAATCCCCCTGATTTTGAAGATGAACAATCACGACCTGCTGCACGATGAAAAGGATCCGATTCCCGCCGTCACCGCCAGCGTGGCGGACGCCCAGCGCCTAGGCTGCGTGGCCATCGGATTCACAATTTATCCGGGCTCGGCGCACGCCCAGGAAATGTACCAGCAATTGCGCGCCGCCGCAGAGGAAGCGAAGTCACGCGGCTTGGCCGTGGTGGTGTGGTCTTACCCGCGCGGGTCCAGCCTTTCGAAGGAAGGCGAGACGGCGCTGGACGTTGCCGCCTATGCCGCACACATCGCTGCGGAATTGGGCGCGCACATCATCAAAGTGAAGCTGCCCACGGATTACCTCGAGCA
>JASHTO010000660.1 GCA_030040515.1 Terriglobia bacterium | reverse complement strand
GTGAACGTCTTGTTCCCGCCAATGGATTGGCTTGTGGTCAGGTCTACGAAGTTCTGGGAACTCGACCCGGTGCCGCCGTTGGCCACCCCCACAACTCCGCTCAAGCTAATCACCGGATTCTGCCCGCTGCTGGCGGAGAGCGGCCCCGCGGCCGTTACCCCCAGAACTCCTGAGTTGCTCAACGTCACGGCGCTCCCCAAGGCCACACTCCCGCCACCCGCCAGGCCGCTACCCGCCGTGACCGTCAGCGACGGATTGGTCAGCAGCGAATTGGCGATGCCGCCCGCGGCAATGCTGACATTCGGCGTCGTCGTACCGTTGGCCACCGTCAACGGCGCTGTGCCTGAAACCTCCGTCACAGAACCGCCTCCCGCACCGGGAAAGGTCTGCCCAGGGGCGAACGTGATCTGGCCATTGCCGCCAATGGAAAGGCCCGTCTCCGTCGGAGTGTTGGCTCCAGAAGAGAAAAGTAGATTCAGGCTGCCTCCGGCCCCTGCGGTGTTATTGCCCACGGGTTCCGCTTGCCACAAAAAGCTCTGCGGGACAGACGTTCCCAATTCACTGTTGAACGCCGAGGCCGTCCATTGGGCGCCGTTCGAGTTGAACCCGCCGCTGGTCGTTGCAGTACCGGTTGAGGGCAGTACACTGCCGCCGGATTGGGTGAGCAAGCCGCCGAAACTTCCGCTGGTGCCGCTCAGGGCTCCAGTGAGCGTGCCGCCGGCGAGTTGCAAATACCGCGCGTCGGCCTGTGCCGTGGTGCTATAGCTCGACGCCGAATTCCCGCCCAGCGCCAGCGCGTTGGTGGCCGTCGCCGCAGTCGTGGCGCTGGCCGCGCTGCCTGCACTTCCGCTGATGTTCCCGCTGATGGTGTTGCTGAACGTCGCGTTCCCGGTGAACGTCTTGTTCCCGCCGATGGACTGGGTTGTCGTCAGATCCACGAAGTTCTGCGTATTCGACCCGGTGCCGCCGTTGGCCACCCCCACAACTCCGCTCAAGCTAATCACCGGATTCTGCCCGCTGCTGGCGGAAAGCGGGCCCGTGGCCGTAACCCCCAGCACTCCCGCGTTGCTCAGCGTTACGGAGCTCCCCAAGGCCACACTCCCGCCGCCGGCAAGGCCGCTACCCGCCGTGACCGTCAGCGATGGATTGGTAAGCAGCGAATTGGTGATGCCGCCGGCGGCAATGCTGACGTTCGGTGTCGTGGTCCCGTCGGCCACCGTAACCGGCGCGGTACCCGAGACCTCTGTCACCGAGCCACCTCCCGCGCCGGGAAACGTCTGTCCGGGGGCAAACGTGATCTGGCCGTTGCTCGCAATCGAAAGTCCGGTCTCTGCCGGGGTGCCGGAACCGGATAAGAATTGCAGGGTCAAAGTCGCGGAAGGGCTGGCTGTGTTGCTACCCGCAGGTTCGGCGTTCCAGCGGAACAATTGCGGCACGGCCGAACCTGTCCCGCTATTGAACGAAGAAGCGACCAAGTCGATGGGGTTGGAATTGAAGCCCTGCGTGGCCGTGGCTGTGCTCAGTGCCGGCAATACTAGCCCCGCGGAGGTTAGTCCGCCGCTGAAATTTCCAGTGGTCCCACTCAGCGCCGCCCTGAAGTTTCCGGTCCCATTCACGTCCAGCGCAGCCAAAGGGTTCGTCGTGCCGATCCCCACGTTGCCGAGGGGACTGATGTAAATCTGTGAAATCCCAATTGTCGAGTTGCCGGTGAACATGGCGGCGAAGTTGGTTGTGCCCGAGCCGGTGATGGCTCCTGCGCTGGACGTGCTCCCCGGCGGTTGAACGGGGTTCGGCGGCGGGAAAGTAATGGGGGGCGGAACGGTGGAAGTGTTCACTGATGCGGCCGTGGTGCTGGGCGCAAGCATGAAGGCGGAAGGAGGCAGACCTCCCAGCGTATCGGCATCAGAAGATTTCAGCGCGTAAGGCACGGCCACCAGCAGCACGCGTGGTTGCTCGGATTGCCCGGGCAACTGCGGCTCGACGCCCAACCATAGCGCCTCGTTCGTCGTGAAGAGGTCGAGCGGCAGGCCTTCCGGAGAATTGGCGCCCAACAGCACGGTATAATGACCCTGCGCATCCAACGTCAGATTCTGCGTCTCCGTCCAGAGCGGAAGGCCTCCCTCCTGTAGTCCGTAGAGCGAAAACGTGAGACCAACGACACCTGTGGGAACCTTTCCCGTCACGTCCCTCACCGTTCCCGCAAACTTGATCAGGCGCGGAATTGTTCCTGTTGTCGGCTGCGAAGACGCCGGTGGATTCGCGCCGTCAGAGACGGTGGATTCGGACTGCTGCGCCTTTAACACCCCAGCGCAAAGCAGCCCGACCAGTGCCGCACAAGCCAGAAATGAAATTCGTCTCATGTTGCCTCACCCCGTAAAATTTATTCTTGGGACTTCGGAATTTGTCCCGGCCACGGGAGTTCCCCCATTCGGTTTCGTTGCTTTCTGGCCCCTCGCCGGCCCCGATTCCAGGCGACGGATCATCACTGAAGCGCGGAAGAGCACCATCCTCCGCCATTAGTGCGGAGTAGATTCCCCAGCTTTTGCACGGCCGGCAGCTCTCGCGCCAGGACCTTCTGGGTTTCCGATAAAAACTTATGCTCCTTCTCGTCTTATAGGCTTCTAATCGGGTAATCGAAAAAGGTGGGGTAAAGACGACAGCGAGGAGAAATACATCTGGTCTCCAACCGGTGGTTCTTCGGCGCTCGCCCTGCGACCCAAAGCTGTCTTCGGGCGACGAGGCGCAGAGCGCCGCTACAGCGAACGGTGGTCACTATATTTTGCAATCCTCGGTAATCCGAAGGCGTGAGCGGGGTTACCAACGCTGCTGGTCCATAAACCGGTCGCGGATCCGCCGCGCTGCACTTCGGAACCCTTGAATCCTCCATGTCAAAGATTGCTCAAGTCTTACCTCCATTTTGCCGAAGAATAAGTACGGAGATTTAGGGGGAGGTTGCGACGAGGGTTTTTCTATACAGAGCGACATAAATTGTAGCGGCGCTCTACGCCCCGTCGCCCGAAGACGGCTTTGGGTCGCAGGGCGAGCGCCGACCGGCGGTCATAGACCGCCGCTACAGCCAAATATGCAAACACTTATGTCGTTCCGTATAGTCGCGTAGGACTCTAGGTGGGCTAGTGCCGGCAGCTTGCCCATGCTCATGGCATCGGACGTGCTAGGGAGCAATCGGGGAAGGCCCGAAATCAAGAAGCCCGGTTCAGGTGCGGGTTGGCGAAAGTGTCCCTCACAGTCGGTCGGCTTGCCCCTGGAACTTAGGCGGATCGCTGGGTTGCGGCAGTTGCCCGGAAGGACCGTGCCGGCTTTTCGGGTGTCGCACGAGGCGGTGCCGATCTCAACTTGGGCACTGACCCAGGCTGCGGGGAGACCCCTAAGACGAATAACACTAAGGCTTGATTCTTGCTTCGGGGGTTAGGAACCGAGGCCAACCTTAGGCTGTTTAGCCCGTCAGCCGCCTGACCCGTCGGCTGACGGATGGCCCGCAAAGGCGGCGCTAACAAGCTAAAGACACAGGAGGAGAATGGCCACAACGCCCAGAAATCGCCCGCAGGGAGGTTTCTTGCCCTCCTCCGGGCAATCCAAGGCGGGCCAAGAGCCGGCCGCGACATCCACTTTAGGAACGCCCGGAAACACTGAGGGAAAGGAATGCCGCGCCCATCCGCTTTCCCTCCTGTTGGAAGTTAACGCCGCGCTGGCTGGCGCGCTCGATACGGAGTCGGTTCTGGAAGACATTCTCGTGAGCTTGGTGGAGGGCGAGGATTTGATTCGGGCTTGCATATACCGTCTGAACGAGGCGACCGGAGAGCTTCGGCCGGTTGCGAGCCGAGGGCGGAGCGCGGGCCCACCGCGCACCATTTCCCTCCAGGAGGCCACGATTCCGGGCTGCGCAGTAAAGCAGAAGGAGACAATCTACATTCCGCGCACCAAAGAAGACCCCCGCTGCCTGGGATTTGAACCGGAAGAACAGTGCTTCCTGGCCGTACCTTTGCGCACCACCACGCGCCTGCTGGGTGTCCTCGAGGCGGTGGCCGACCAACCGGATAGCCTCCGGCCCCTTTCCCGCATTCTAATCGATCAGGTCGCCACACAGACGGCTCTGGCGCTGGAACGAGGTGAGCTATACCAACAATTGCGCGCTTCGGAAGAGCGCTTCAGGTCAATTTTTGAACAGGCTTACTTCGGCGTCGCCCTGGCGAGGTTGGATGGTGAAATTCATACCGCAAATCCCGCCTTGGCGAGCCTCCTTGCCACGTCCCGCGAGGAGTTGCGGGGAAAACATTTGTTCGATTTTGTCCACCCCCAGGATGCACCCGTGGTCAAGCCGCGGTTGCAAACTCTCGTCGAAACGGGCAGTGGGCAGGTGAGCTTCGAGACTCGCTACCGCCGAAAATCGGGAGAGGCTGTGTGGTGTGCGACCCATCTATCCCTCTTCCACGACGCGGAAAGCAGCCCGACCCATCTCCTGGTCATGGTTCAGGATGTCGACGGACGAAAGAAAGCGGACGAAGAGTACGGTCGATTGCAGCAACAACTCTTCCAGGCACAAAAAATGGAGGCGCTGGGAACCCTTGCCGGCGGTATCGCCCACGATTTCAATAACTTATTGAGCGTCATGTTGGGGTTCGCGTCGCTGGCCCGCCAACGACTGAGCGTCGATCATCCCTTACAGGATTCCCTGGGCATGATCGAGCAGTCGGCCGAACACGCCGCTGACCTGACACGTCAGCTTCTGGCCTTCTCACGCCCCGATCAACAACAGATGAAACCCGTATCGGTTGACGCCGTCCTGGAGAGGGTTCGACGCATGGTGGCGCGGACTTTCAATCGAAATATCGCGGTTAACGTGCAAAAAGGGGGAGAGCCGCTGTGGGTCAATGCTGTCCCCAGCTTTCTCGAGCAGGCTTTACTGAACATGTGCATCAACGCTCGTGACGCGATGCCCCAGGGAGGAACGCTGACCCTTGAGGCCACCACGACGATGATCGAAACAGGTCCAGCAGGACTGGTTGGGACTTGCGCTCCGGGACGCTACGCCAGCATCTCCGTGCAGGATACGGGGACGGGAATCGCGCCGGAGACCTCTTCACGGGTGTTTGAGCCGTTTTTCACAACCAAAGAACCCGGGCGAGGCACTGGATTGGGACTCGCCATGGTCTACGGATTTGTGAAGAATCACAACGGCTTCGTGAACGTGTCGAGTGAGCCCGGCCACGGTGCGCGATTTACCATCTCCCTCCCCTTGATTCCTCCTCCCACCCCGCAGGCGCGTGAGGGGGCATTCGGACAAATTGCGCCTGGGTGGGGAACCATCCTGGTGGTGGATGACGAACCCATGGTTCGTGCCTTCGCGGTGGAAGGGCTGAAAGGACTCGGTTACCGGGTTTACGCGGCTGAAAATGGCAAGCAAGCTTTTCAGATTTTTGAGCAGCATCGCGATGAAATCGATTGCGTCCTGATGGATTTGATAATGCCCGAATCCGGCGGCCTTGAGACCTTCCGTCGGATGCGTCTGCTCGATCCCCTGGTCAAGGTGGTTTTCGCGTCCGGCTATAGTACCGGCGAGATCCTGGGGGAGGCGCCCGATGCGCGGTCCGCGGCGTTCATCGGGAAACCCTATACCCTCGAGGGCCTTTCCATTGCCCTTCGCAAAGCCGGCGCCGGTGCTCCGCGTTGCGTTTAAACCCGGATTTACGCCGCATGGGCATTGCGCGCGGGTCAGGGCAAGAAGGATGTCTCGCATGAAGATTCTAGTGGCCGAAGATCAATCGGTATCCCGGCATATTCTCGTGGCAAACCTGAGCAAGTGGGGCTATGAGGTGACCGCCGTCGAAGATGGCACGCAAGCGTGGGAAGCCTTGTGTACGGCGGAGGGGCCGCAGTTGGCGATTCTGGACTGGCTGATGCCCGGGATGGATGGCATTGAAATCTGCCGGCAGATGCGCCAGAGTCCGCAGACACGGCCCAGTTATTTGATTCTCCTCACGGCGCGCAAAGGGCAGGAAGACAAGATTCTGGGACTTCAATCGGGCGCGGACGACTACATTACCAAGCCTTTCGACCGCGGAGAGCTTCGGGCGCGCGTTCAGGTGGGGATTCGCGTCCTGGAACTTCAGGGGGCGTTGGCCCAGCGCGTCCGCGAATTGGAGGATGCCCTTTCGCGCGTCAAGACGCTGCAAGGCTTGCTGCCCATTTGTTCCTATTGCAAGAAGATCCGCAACGATCGCAATTATTGGCAACAGGTCGAAGGATACCTGAGCGACCACTCGGAAATTCAGTTCAGTCATGGGATCTGCCCGGACTGTTATGGCCGCTACGTCCAACCCGAACTGGATCTGCTGCAAGGCCGCCGCAACCGCCCTTGAGGCTGAGGCGATGGAGAAATTGGTGGGCGCATATCACATGACGCCATGGCGCGAGGCATTTGCACTGGGGTGTGGAGGGAGCCCGTCCGTCATCCTGGCGATTCTGGCCGCAGGACTCCTGGCAATTCTCGTGGGAGTGTGGTTATACAGAAAGCGGGGGCAGCGGCAGGCCGATGTGCTGCGCGAATGGCTTCGCCGTGAGGCCTCACTGTCGCGGCAATATCGCGAACTCTTTGAAAATGCCAATGACGCCTTCCTGATCTTCGAGCCGGTAACAGCGCTCATTCTCGACGTCAACCGGCGGGCTTGCAATATGTACGACACCAACCGAAATGAATTGACGGGTTCCAACTTCAAGGAACTCATCCAAAACGAAAGAAGTTACGAGGAGGAAATGCGGCGCCTGCGAGAACGCCAGGAGGCCGCCGGATTCTGCGTGGCCCACAAACA
>JASHTO010000659.1 GCA_030040515.1 Terriglobia bacterium | reverse complement strand
ACGCAAATCACCTCCGGCGACAACCCTCAACTGCTGGCCAACCTCATACCGAATCTCGCGAACCTTGAGACTCGTCGGACCGATTTGTTGACGAAATACCAGCCAACGTACAGATTGGTGCAGGACGTTGACAAACAGATTGCCGATTTGAAGGCGCAAATTGCCTCCGAACGCCAGAATCCTGTGAAACAACAAAGCAGCAGCCAGAATCCCACCTATTTGCTGCTGCAATCAGAGTTGGTGAAGGCCAATACTGAGTTGTCCGGTTACGCCGCTAAAATGCGGGCTACCGAACCCATCATTGACACCTACAAGCAGCAAGCTCTGCTTATCGACCAAAAGGGAATCCAGCGCCAGGATCTGCTTCGAAACATCAAGACCGCAGAAGACAGCTATCTGCTTTATGTCCAGAAGCAGGAACAGGCCCGCATCTCCGAAGAACTCGACAAAAGCCGCGTGTTGAATGTGTCCGTCGCCGAGGCTCCTGTGGTCCCCTCGTTTCCTGTGTATTCACCCTTGCTGATGATTGTTTCCGGGTTGGTGCTGGCCATCATGCTGAGCATTGCCGTGGCGTTCGTATCAGATTATCTCGATCCGACATTCCGGACACCAGAAGAAATCGATATGGCCCTTGGCTTGCCCATGCTTGCGTGCTTTGCCAGGAGCGGCGGCCCCGCGGGGCTGGGTCTCCCTTCCGCCGTGGGATCTCGCGTGGAACAACTCCAGCCAGATCCGGCCGGGCCTGAACGTCGATTGTTGACGGAGCGGGAATAGCAGGAGTCCCCAACTATGTTTCTTGAATTCTATGGACTTGTTGAGCAGCCCTTCGGCGTGACGCCTGACCCGAGTTTTCTTTACATGGGTCCTGCCTATCAGGAAGCGTTTGCCTCGATGATTTATGGAATCGAAACAGGGCGCGGATTCATGGCATTGATCGCGGCACCGGGCCTGGGAAAGACAACGCTGATCCTGCGGCTCATGGAGACCCTTGGAAACTCCGCCCAGACCGCTTTTCTGTTCCAGACCCACACCAATTCACAAGAATTCATGAAAAACCTGCTCATGGATCTGCATGTGGAGCCGACGGGAAAGGACTTGAGCGACCTGCAAGCTCAGCTTCAGGAAGTACTGCTTCGAGGATTGAACTCCGGCAAACGCCTGGTTTTGGTGATCGACGAAGCACAGAACCTGGATGATTCGGTGCTCGAAATGGTCCGGATTCTCTCGAATTTCGAAACCCCCCAGGCGAAGCTCCTGCAAATTATCCTGGTGGGGCAACCAGCCCTGGCGGACAAACTGACACGACCCAATTTGACACAGCTTCGCCAGAGGATATCGATCATTGCCTATTTTTCTCCGCTCAGCGGCCACGAGATCGGGAAATACATTCAATGCCGGCTCCGCAAGGCCGGATATCGCGGGCGCGGATTGTTCACATCCCGGGCCATGACGCTAATCGCCAAATACAGCCGGGGCATCCCCAGGAATATTAATAATCTCTGCTTTAACGCTTTGTCGATGGGTTATGCGAAAGGACAAAGAAAGATCGATGAGTCGATCATTGGGGAGGTGCTGGCGGACCTGAAATTGGAGTCGTTCGGGGAACGTGCGGGTGACGCACGGACAGCGGCGACATTGACAAAACCGCAAACTGTGGCTCAGGGCGCAACTCCCGCGGCCTCACCATCATTATTGAATTGGGGCGGGATACTGGATCAGGTTGACATTTCCGATGACGGGCCGGCGTCAAGGGCAGGGAATAGGGGTTATTCGCGGCAATCATCGCACGGCTGGGCCCTTGTTTTAATGGCCATCGCGGCGATATTGGTGTTCGTGTGGAGAGCCAGTTGGCTGAAACCCGCCTCAGGCTTTGTGGTACAGGCAATGAGCCGCGTGGCAGGGACCCCTGGAACGGCACAAAACGCGGTCACGAATAATCCACCCCCGAATGCAGAGTCAGCTAAAAATCTGGCAGCACCGGGGCCGGTTCCGAACTTGACCACCGACAACCAGTCCAGCATCACCCAGGACGATTCGAACGCCAGTCAGAAGGACATCACGGAAACCACCTCCGTCTCCCCTGCCGATGACGGCACCCCGAATGTGCCAAGCGCCACAGACCAAGTTCCGGTGGCATCGGCGGCGGCCGCGAGGGCTGACTCCACGGCCATCAAATCACATCGACCGGAAGTTCCGGCCCTCACGGCGTCAAGCCGGAGTGATGCCAGCGACGACAATTACGCCGGAACATTGCGAGGCAAGCTAATCCTCCAATCGAGCGTAAGCGGTGCGCGGATCACCCTCAACGGCCAGGTTGACCCGAAGTGGGTTACACCACATCTTTTCCGGCTGCCCGCCGGCACATATGACATTTCCATCTCAAAAGGGGGATATCTGACCTGGAGCCGCCAATTGCAAGTGACCCGGGGCGGGGAGCAATGGGTCATGGCCGACTTGAAAACCGAGGAAGCCAACGGCGTCTTCGTGGTGGAAACGCAGCCGGCCGGAATGGCGGTATATATCGACGGCAAATCGTACGGGTACAGCCGGGTGGAAACCGTGCTGAATGCAGGATGGCACGTCTGCGAAGTTTTTCCGGGCCAGGGCATTCGGCCGGTTGTCGGCCGGTTCCACTTGGATGCCGGTGCCGAATTGACGAAAAGGATCACGGTAACCCGAGCGCCTGCAACAGGAACTCGCGGCCCCGCAATCCCCACCTCCGACGGAAGGACGACGGGATTGTACACAAATCAGGAAAGGGGAATGTGATGAGTAAGAATTTTGACCTGCTCCAGCGTGCCTCCCAGGGAGAATGGGGGCGAGGTGGTTTGGGTCTGCCGCCTCCGGTGAGCCGCATGTACGAAATGCGGCCGGTTCCAAGCGCGCATGTCCTCTCACGTGAGGAATTGATCAAGCTCGTTCAGATCGTGTTCCTGACGCCTGGGAAGGAATCGCGGCGGGCCGTGGTTTTCACAGGCGCGGCAACGGAAACCGGGTGCTCTTCGGTTTGTCTGGGCGCAGCACATGCTCTAGCGGCACAAGCCGAACAACCCGTTTGTTTGGTGGATTCAAACCTGCGTTTTCCCTCACTGCATTTATGCCTGGGTGTTGAAAATCGCAGGGGATTGTCAGAGGCGATATCGGAAGGGGGCTCCGCCCTGAATTACGTTAAGAAACTTCCTGTTCCCAACTTATGGTTTCTTCCCAGCGGGATGAAATGCTCCCCGCTGACGGGGGCGGGAGGTCTGAGCGGGCGGTTGGCCGGCCGAATCGCGGAGCTGCGCCAGGAATTCCGCTATGTGCTGATGGATTCTCCACCCGTCAATGTTTATTCCGATGCAATTCCTCTCGGGCAGTGGTCCGATGGCGTGGTCCTGGTGGTGTCGGCGAACTCGACGCGAAGGGAAACGGCCCGCCGGGCCAAGGAATATTTTTTGAATGCCGGTGCCGAATTGCTGGGCGTTGTCTTGAATAACCGCACCTATCCGATTCCCCAGGTCATTTACGACCGGTTGTAGTCGCGGGGTGTCGTGCGCGGCGTGTCCGGCCTGCCGCGCAGGTAATCGAAAAAATCCAACGGAAGTCCCGGCATGGGACCCAGAGGGCGAAGCTATGTCCATATTGCAATCTGAACTTCCGTCCAGCAGCAAACCGCGACTGACGCCGCAGGCTGACGAAGCGGCTTGGTTCGCCATCCAGACGCGCGCGCGAAGCGAAAAGAAGGTGAGCGCGCAGCTCGAAACCAAGGGCGTGCCGGTGTTCCTTCCGGTTATCAGACAGGTCCACCGCTGGAGCGATCGACGGCAGTGGGTACACCTGCCTCTTTTCCCCGGCTACGTATTCGTTCACATTGATCCGAAATCGGAATTGCGGCTCTCGGTCCTGACCACTATGGGCGTCTACAGCTTTGTTGGAGCCGGTGGCGCGGGACTTGCAATTCCCGACAAACAAATTGACGACGTGCGAACCATCGTGACAAACCCTGTGCCTTTCACTCCTTTTCCATTCCTCCGCGTCGGCCAGCGGGTAAGAGTGAGGGGCGGATGCCTGGACGGCATTGAAGGGACTTTGATCTCAAGAGACAGCGAGCATCGCCTGGTGGTTTCGGTGGAATTGGTCCGGCGGTCTGTGGCTGTTCGCATCGACGGATACGACATCGAGGTGGTTTGACCGGCATGCTTTCGGAATGAATGCCGCATATGAAATCAAGGAGTGTTCAATATGAATGTTTCCCATCACGGGCAGTCCGGAATCCAGCCCGGCAAGATCGCAGTGGTGGGTCTCGGCCACGTAGGCCTTCCGACGGCAGTGGGCTTCAGCAGCCTGGGTTGGGATGTCATCGGCGCCGACGAGGACCCCGCAAAAGTCGAGCCAATCAAATCCGGCAGAGCCCCTTTTTTCGAGCCGGGCCTCGATGAGCTCTTGCAGAAAAATCTTGCATCCGGGAAATTCTGCCCGACCTCGAAAGTGGAGGAGGCCATTCGAGCCGCATCGGTGATTTTCATCTGTGTCGGCACGCCCCAGCGCGAAGACGGAACCGCTGACCTGACGCAGGTGGAAGCGATCGCGCGGACGATCGGAAGAAACTTGAACGGACTGTGGCAGGTTTCGGGCAAGAACCTGGGGGTTCTGGGTCTCGCCTTCAAACCCAAAACCGACGACATTCGTGAGGCCCCGAGCTTGAAAATCATCTCCACCCTGCTCAAGGAGGGCGCGCAGTTGCGCATCCACGACCCCTGCGCGGTCCCTGCCGTGCAGGCCGCTCTGCAACCCCAGGCCGGGAAAATAACATTCTGCGCGTCGCCATACGACGCGGCACGCGGAGCTGAAGCGCTATTGCTCCTCACCGAGTGGGATGAGTACAGGCTTCTCGATTTGGGGTGCCTGCGTGGCTTGATGCAGGACACTGTGATCATCGATGGAAGGAATATTTTCGATCCGGACGAGATGCGGAATGCCGGTTTCACCTATGTCGGCATGGGCCGGAAGCGCGTCGCGCCTCGTATGGAGAAAATGGCCGAAGTCTTTCAGTTCCGTCCCGCGGCGATGCACCGGCCGAACGTGGAGGTGGACCTCAATGCTTGAGAAACTTCGGCCTCCGGTTTCGCCGCCCCGCACTATCGTCACCGGTGGTGCCGGCTTTCTCGGGTCCCATCTCTGTGATCGACTGATCCGGGAAGGACATGAAGTCTTATGTTTGGATAATCTGCTGACGGGGCGAACCGAGAATATCCAGCACCTGTGGAACCACCCGCGCTTTGCTTTCGTGCTGTGCGACGTCACCAAGCCCGTTGACCTGGATGCGTTGCTGCTGAAGGCCGCGTCAAAGATCGCGGACAACTTCCAGTGTGCCGCGAAATCATTGGACTACGTTCTTCACCTTGCCTCTCCGGCCAGCCCCAGGGAATACGGGCGGCATCCCATTCACACTTTGAAGCTCGGATCATTGGGGACCTATCACATGCTCGGGATGGCGAAGAAACATGGCAGCACTTTTCTCCTCGCTTCAACCTCGGAGGTTTATGGTGATCCCGATGTGAGTCCTCAGACGGAGAATTATTGGGGCCACGTCAACCCCATCGGCCCGCGCAGCGTCTACGATGAGGCGAAACGATTTTCGGAAGCCATGGCGATGGCTTATGCCCGCGAACACAATGTGCGAGTTCGAATCGTGCGCATCTTCAACACCTATGGTGAGCGCATGAGGCCGGACGATGGGCGGGCCCTGCCGAATTTTCTCACCCAGGCACTGCAAAACAAACCGCTCACCGTATATGGCGACGGCATGCAGACCCGGAGCTTTTGTTATGTGGGTGACCTGATCGAGGCCATCTATCGGCTTCTCCTTTCCCCTCAAACTGGTCCGATCAATCTGGGAAACCCTGAGGAAATTACCCTCCTCGAGCTGGCAAAGTTGGTGATTGAGAAAACCATGAGCAGCAGCAGGATTGTTTTTGAACCGCTCCCTGTCGATGATCCCCTCCGGCGCCGGCCTGACATCTCAAAAGCTTCCGTTTTCCTGAATTGGGAACCGACCGTAGGGCTTCAAGAAGGCCTTCAACGCATCATCCCTTATTTCAAGTCCCAACTCGCTGCGGTCCCAACCGGCTCCGCCTCGTCCAGCTAAGTTGGCCACACAAAATAATGCGCATAATCCCTGTCCAGGGGCAAGGGTAGCCACGGTCAGGGCTCTTCTGACCGTGGGTTTGCGAGTCGTGGACAAGCCCCAAGCCCACGGTCAACCCGCGCTGCGAGTTGACCGTGGCTACCCCGGCGTGCCGCACAATTCAGCGCGTTATTTTGTGTGGCCAACTTAGCCCCTGAACCCTAACCGTAAGCCTGACTTCAACACCGTAACATGGAGTTCAAAAAATGTTCCTCGCCCGGCGAGAACTTCTCATCAAAATTTTGAAACTTTTCGATCTTTGGGTCATGGCCCTGGCTTTTATGCTGGCCGCCCTCCCGGTTGCGAATCGGGGTGAAGCGTCGACCTTTGCCGATTTCCTATCCATGCGGATCAAGGTCGAGAACTTCATCCTCTTCTTCGTTTTCCTTGCCTTGTGGCACGTGGTGTTTGCTTCCTGGCAACTCTATCGTTCGCAGCGGCTGGTGCCGAGGCGCACGGAAATCCTCAATATTTTGCGCGCCACATCGCTGGGCACTCTGGGCATTGCCGGGTTGTGCCTGGTGTTCTCCGTCAAGATGGCGACCCCGGGATTTCTGCTGAGCTTCTGGCTCATCGCCACTTCGGTGACGATCGTCTTCCGTTTTCTTTTGCGGCTTTTCCTCGAACGCGTCAGGCGCCGGGGGCGGGGGTTGCGGCACATTCTCATCGTGGGAACACATCGGCGCGCCGTGGCTTTTGCGCGCAAGCTCGAATCGCGCGCCGAATCAGGTTATAGAATAGTGGGATTTGTTGACGAACCCTGGAGCGGTCTCGAAGAATTCCACCACAGCGGCTATCCCCTAGTTTGCGACTTCGGGCGTTTGGCGGAATACCTGCGCCGGGCCGTCGTCGACGAAGTGATTGTCGGGCTTCCCTTGAGCTCCTTTTACGACCGCGCCTCGGCCATCGCGGCGCTTTGTGAGCTGCACGGCATTGTCGTGCGTTTTCTTCCCAGGATCTTCGATCTGAAGCTTGCGAAGCCTCATGCCGAGGAGACGGAAGGGGATTCGCTGATTACCCTTTCTACGGGCCCGATGGAGGAGTGGCAGGGTGTTTGCAAGCGCATTCTTGATTTCACACTCGCCCTGTTTCTGCTTCTGGCGCTTTCACCGCTCCTGGCGGTCGTTGCCGCCCTCATCAAATTGACTTCCATTGGCCCCGCCTTTTTTACCCAGGAAAGGCTGGGCCTGAACAAGCGGCGATTTCGCGTTTATAAGTTCCGCACGATGGGTGTAGATGCTGAAAAGCAACAGGCCAAGCTTGAGCGCTTCAACGAACTCAGCGGACCCGTCTTCAAAATCAAACACGATCCGCGGGTGACGCCTCTCGGCAGAGTTCTGCGAAAAGCCAGCATCGATGAGCTCCCGCAGTTGTTCAATGTGCTGAAAGGCGAGATGAGCCTGGTGGGTCCGCGCCCGCTTCCCGTGCGGGATTACGAGGGTTTCGATCAGGATTGGCACCGGCGGCGGTTCAGCGTCCGCCCGGGCATTACCTGCTTGTGGCAGATTTCGGGCAGGAACTCCATCGGTTTCGATAAATGGATGGAATTGGACATGCGTTATATCGATGAGTGGTCGCTCTGGCTGGACTTCCGTATTCTCGCCGGAACGATTCCCGCAGTCCTGCGTGGTTCGGGAGCAGCCTAAGTTGGCCACACAAAATAATGCGCATAATCCCTGTTCAGGGGCATGGGTAGCCACGGTCAGGGCTCTTCTGGCCGTGGGTTGGCGAGTCGTGGACAAGCCCACGGTCAACCCGCGCTGCGAGTTGACCGTGGCTACTCCGGTGTACCGCACAATTCAGCGCGTTATTTTGTGTGGCCAACTTACTGAGGCGGAGAGAATATAGTGACGACGTCCGATTGTAGCGGCGGTCTGCGACCGCCGTTTTCGGCGCGCATAGAGCGCCGCTACAAGGGGAGATCTGTCACAATATTTTGTCATCCTCTATAGGTATGAATTCAACTCTGCTCAAGGAGCTGAACGATCCAGTGCAAAACGTAACCGATGCGCCCGTAAAGCCCCGGGAACCGGGTTATTATCCCCCGCAGGGAAATGATTTTCGGTTTCGCGGCGCGACTAATCCGTTGGGAGATACCCCGGCTTTGCCGGGGAGGCAGCTAGAGTTTGACCGTTGAGGGAATCGGGAATTCGCCGCCTTTCATCGAATCGAAAAAAACCCTCACCCCAACTCCCCTCCCCCTCTTCCCTCTCCCCTGGGGAGAGGGAAGAGGGGAGAAGGGGTGATAGGGTGAGGGGTTTCTTCCTGCGGTGGCAGTCAGGCCCCTTTGAGGGGCCAGCCACCGAAAAGCCTCCGGCTTTGCCGGAGGATGATTACTGGCCGGCATTCCTTTCATAAATCAATCCACAAATAAAATGCAGACGGAAGTAGGTTCTTATCGCGAGCGGCTTGTTCGCCGCCTCCGAAGTGCAGGAGGAGTCGTGTGGCTCCGGAAGGGTTTTTTGGCGATCGTCGACCAGGGGATCCTGTCTGGCACAAACTTCCTGGTTGCCATCCTGTTGGCCCGGTGGCTGACTCCCGAGGCGTACGGGTCATACGCGCTGGCTTTCGAAATTTTTTTGTTGGTGGCGGTCGTATACGGTGCGCTGATTCTTGAACCCATGAGCGTTTTGGGCGCCTCGGTTTATGGCGGCAATCTCGTCAGTTATTATGGAAAACTTCTCCGCATCCACTGTGTGGTGTCCTCGGTGATGGTGGTCTCGCTCTTTGGAGTGGCCGCCATTTTACATGCGGTGAAGCCCGCAAGCCTGCTTCCTGATCCGCTGGTTGCCGTCGCTATTGCCACGCCTTGTTTGCTGCTGTTCTGGTTAGCCCGCCGGGGTTTCTACGTGGTGTTCATGCCGCGGAAGGCTCTTGCCGGTTCCTGCATTTATTCGGCTTTGGTCCTTGCGGGTGTGGCCGTGCTATATAAACTCAGGTGTTTGTCCGCCACGT
>JASHTO010000059.1 GCA_030040515.1 Terriglobia bacterium | reverse complement strand
GCTGATGGATAAACCTGTTTCCGAGGGCGTACCCGTCCCCGCAAGAAACTGGAGATTAAGCGTGGCGGAAGGGCCGGCGGAGTTGTTGTCCGCGGCCTCCGCTTGCCAGCGGAAGAGCTGGGGCACCGCCGCGCTGGTGGAACTGTCGAACGAAGACGCAATCCAGTCGAGCGGGCTCGAGGGAAATCCCTCCGTGGAGGTGGCGGCGCCGGCGGCGGGCAAAACCGCTCCCATGGCGGTCAGTGTGGAGGTAAAGAGTCCCGTGCCGTTCACGTGCAGCGTGGCCGCGGGAACGGTTGTCCCGATCCCAATCTGACCGCCGGGGGTGTTGTAGATGGATGAGTTGCCAATCGTCGTGCCGCCCATGAACACGGGCATAAAATAAGTTGTGCCTCCGCCGGTTATCGATCCGTTGGTGGGCGCACTTGGGGGCTGGACAGGAGAGGTGGGCGGAAAAGAAATCGGAGTTGGGACGCTAACTGCCTGCGTAGTGCCGACGGTCGGCGCGAGCATATATGCCGAGGCGGGCAGACCACCTAGCGTGTCGGCGTCGGAGGATTTTAGGGCATAGGGCGCGGCCACCAGGAGCACGCGGGGCAATTCGGCCTGCCCCGGCAACTGCGGCTGTATGCCGACCCACAATGCCATGCCGCTGGTAAACAAATCCAGCGGTAACCCGCCGGGAGTATTCGCCCCCAGCAGCGCCGTGTAACGCCCCTGCGGGTCGAGTTGCAAATTCTGTGTCTCGGTCCAGAGCGGAGTGCCGCCCTCCGACTGTTCGTAGAGCGAGAAGATCAGGCCCACGACGCCGGTGGGGACATTGCCGGTCGATTCTTTCACCGTTCCGGAGAACTTGACCAGCCGCGGGATCGTGCCTGACGCCGGCTGCGAAGAGACAGACGGATTCGTGCTCGCAGAGCCGCTCCCGCTGCTCGCGACGTTCGAGTCAGACTCTTGGGCTTGTAACCCCAGACTCACCAGCAGACACCATACAACCATTCCAGCCAAAATCCACTTTCGGCGCATGTGCAACCCCCCTGAGGAGGAATAAAATCGTTATGTTTCGACCGAGCCTACTGAGGCGGAGAGAATATAGTGACGATGTCCGATTGTAGCGGCGGGCTGGCCGGAAACGATCAAGGAGCAGCCCCCTGGTGTGGTTTAACCACAGTGGAACCCGTCCCGCGGAGTGCCACAGATTGCGGGCTGCCGGCAGGTTCTTCGGAAATGCTCAGCGTGCCCGTGCTCGGTCCCGCCGCGGCAGGTTTAAAGGTCACTGAGATGGTGCAGATCGCCCCCGCCGCCAGTGCGTTTCCACAGTTGTTGGTCTGGGCAAAGTCCCCGCTGGCAGTGATGCTGGAGACCGGCACTGCGGCATCGCCCGGATTGCTCAGCGTGACGGTCTGAGTGCTGCTGCTGGTGCCCACTGCTTGCGCCGAGAAGACGAGCGAGGAAGAAGAAAACCTAGCTATTGGGGCGACGGCGGTGCCGCCGCTCTGCGTGCTGGCGGGGGTGAGCGGGGAGAGAATCGGCCGGCCCGGTCCGATCGCAATCGGTGAACCTCCGCCACTGCGCGGCGCAACTGGCTCGGCTGGAGATCCGGGCAAGGGAACGGGCTGTGAGGGAGGCGGCGGGACAACGATCGGCCCGGGCCAGTTGATCGTTAGCACGATGCCGGTTCCGCTCAGGCTCACCGTCTGCGCGCTGTTCGCAACCCCGTTGCTGTTGTCGGTGATGGTCAGCGTACCGGTGAGCACACCGGTGGCGGTGGGTGCGAAGGTGACGTTAATCGTGCAGGAGCTGCCCGCCGTCACGCTGCCGTTGCAGTTGTTGGTCTGGCCGAAGTTGGCGCTGATGACGATGCTGCTGATGCCGAGTGCGGCCGTGCCCGTGTTGCTCAGGGTGACCGGCTGCGAGGCGCTGGTGCTCACCGTGCTCACGTTGCCGAAATCGAGGCTCGACGGGGAGAGGGCGGCGACGGCCACTGTTCCCGTCCCTGTCAGGCTGACGCTCTGGGGACTGCCGCCGGCGTTGTCGGTGACGGCCAAAGTGCCGCCAAGCGGGCCGCTGGTGGTGGGCGAAAAGGTGAGCGCGACAGTGCAGGAGCCTCCCGCAGTCAGGGTTTGCCCGTTAAAATCGCAAGTGCCGCCGCTGACGATGGCAAAAGTCGGGCTGCCGGCAGAAATGCTGAAGTTGGTGATGTCGAGCGAAGCCGTGCCGCTGTTGGTGATTGTCAGGTCGAGCGTGCTTGATGAGTTCTCCGCCACGCTGCCGAAGGCCAGAGAGTTGGGGGAGAAGGTTACCGCCGGGGCGGGTATCGCCAGTTTGAAGACTGTGCCTTGGTTGTCCTCGAACCCGCTCCCCAGGTTTGTCCCATAGAAGTTGCCGTCGCTACCTTGCACCAGCCCGGCGTAGGGATACTCGCCGTCCGAACAACCGAGCTGTGCGCAGAAGCTGTAAAGCGTAGTCAGGGCGCCAGCGGGTGTGAGTTTGAAGGCTGTGCCGCCGCCATTGGCCCCGCCATAATATGTCGTCCCGTAGAAGTTGCCGTCACTGGCCTGGATCGGCGCCTCATGGGGGCCCCAGCCATCCGTGCAGTCGCTTTGCGCGCAGAAGCTGTAAAGCGTGGTCAGGGCGCCGCTGGGCGTGAGTTTGAAGACGGTGCCGTAGTCGTTGGCCCCGCCCAACCCTGTGGTCCCGTAGAAGTTACCGTCGCTGCCCTGGATCGGCGCTCCGTAGGGTAAGCTGCCGTCGGCACAGCCGCTTTGCGCGCAGAAGCTGTAAAGCGTGGTCAGGGTGCCGGTCGGGGTGATTTTGTAGACTGTACCGTAGTCGTTGGCCCCGCCCATCTCCATCGTCCCGTAGAAGTTGCCGTCGCTGGCCTGGATGAGCCCCGCGACGGGTAGGTAGCCGTCCGTGCAGCGGGTTTGGGGGCAAAAGCTGAAAAGCGTAGTCAGGGTGCCGCTGGGCGTGAGTTTGAAGACTGTGCCTAAGCCGTCGGCCCCGCCACTATTCGTTGTCCCGTAGAAGTTTCCGTCGCTGCCCTGCACCAGGCCCGCGCGTGGAATCTCGCCGTCCGTGCAGTCGCTTTGCGCGCAGAAGCTGTAAAGCGTGGTCAGGGCGCCGCTAGGCGTGAGTTCGAAGACTTCGCCGTCGTCGCTGGCCCCGCCAAAACTTGTCGTCCCGTAGAAATTGCCGTCGCTGCCCTCGGTCAGTCCCCCGAATGGGTCATCGCCGTCCGTGCAGCCGCTTTGCGCGCAGAAGCTGTAAAGCGTAGTCAGGGTGCCGCTGGGCGTAATTTTGAAGGCTGTGCCGCCGCGGTTGGCCCCGCCCCCAGATGTCGTCCCATAGAAGTTGCCGTCGCTGCCCTGGATCAGCCCCGCGTAGGGGATCTCGCCATCCGAGCAATCGGTTTGAGAACAAAAGTGGTAAAGCGTGGTGAAAGTCTGCGCCTTGGCCGCCGGCGCACTTGCCGCCACAATCAGCCCAAAGGCCGCGCAAGCCGCCAGCACGCGCAGGCTGCGAGACATGTTTAGGGGTTTTCCGTGAAAGGGAAGGGCGGCAATCGGCCCGCCATCTGGAAGCTGGCGGCACGCGCCGTTCCAGCCACGCCATGTCAATATTCCTACCGAGGAAGAAGGTTGAATGTCATTGCTCATAACGCTGTGCCCCGCATTGCACCGGGCGTCCGCCTGAGATACAATCACCCTGTTCAAAGTGGATGGACCTCGGAGCCGACGCCCGTCGCTTTTACGCCAAGGTTACGGGCCGGTGGCGCAAGAGTCCTTCCAAAACATTCGGAAAATTCTCGAAAATTTCTTACCGCGCCCATGAGCGCGCAAGTCTATACTTTCGGCCCCTTCTCACTGGACGCCGAGCAGCGCCTCCTGTTTCGTGAGGGCAAGCCTGTCCCGCTTGGGCCCAAGCTGCTTGACATCCTTCTGCTCCTTGTCCGCAATGCCGGACGCCTGGTGGAAAAAGACGAGTTGATGAGCCAGATTTGGCCTGATGCCTTCGTCGAGGAAGGCAACCTTGCCAAGAACATCTTTGTTCTCAGGCAGGCGCTGGGAAACGGCGATAGCGGACGGGAATACATTCAGACCGTGCCCAAACGGGGCTACCGGTTTGTGGCCGAGGTAGGCAATGGCGAAGGACTGAGCACAACGGCGCCAAAAGCTGCCTCTCAGGAAGTCGCGAGGACTGCGCCACTCCCTCCGATTCCAATCCCGGCGACTCCACGGGCCGTACGGCTCGGGCGTTGGGCTGCACTCGCCTTTACCGCGCTTCTCGCGGCTGCGGGAGCCTGGCTTTGGCTATCGCGGCCACCCCAGCCGGCAGTTCTGAAGCTGACTCAAATCACGCGTATAGGCAGGGTGGATCCCATCGGCCGGCTGGTGACGGACGGAAAGCGAATTTACTTCCGCGAACGCAGCGGCGGGCGGTACACACTTGCCGGCGTATCGGTCGAGGGTGGGGAGGCCACGCCGGTGGCCTCCCCTTTCGATCAAACCGAGCTGTTCGACATCTCGCCGGACCGTTCCGAGCTTCTGATTGGAAGCGCCTCCGACCTCCCCGGTGAATACCAGCTTTGGAGGCTGCCTGTCGCCGGCGGGTCACCACGCCGGCTGGGCAACTTCGTCGGCTATGGCGCCGGCTGGTCGCACGATGGGAAGGAAATTGCTTACTTTTCAGGTTCTGAGCTTCTTGTGGCCAATACAGAAGGGTCCGGCTCGCGTAAACTCGCCGAGATTGAAGGGGATGGATGGTACCTGCGATGGTCCCCGGATGCGAATGCGCTGCGGTTCAGCTACCTGGGTTCCACGACACAAACCCTGTCGCTGTGGGAAGTTCCGGCGGTGGGCGGCACTCCGCATCCTCTGATGTCAGGATGGCGAGAGCCCCCGACTTTGTACGGCGACGGTGAATCCGATGGCGATTGGACGGCCAACGGAAGATATTTTGTGTTTCGTTCCACACGCGCGGGAGTTGCCGGAATCTGGGCTGTGCCGGAAAAAAGTGGCTTTTTGCAGACGTCCCCACAGCCTATTCAGCTCGCGGCCACGGATTCGGGGCTGTGGACCCTGCTGGTTTACGGGAACAAAATCTTCTACAGCGGCGACAAGGAGGTCCGGGAATTGGCCCGATTCGATACCGCATCCAGCCAATTCGTGCCATTTCTTCCCGGAGTCCGGGCGCGAGAGGTAAGCGTCTCCGAAGACGGCCAGTGGATCACCTATGTCGTGGCTAACTTACAGCAAGCGACCTTGTGGCGGAGCAAGGTGGACGGGACAGACCGTCTGCAGCTTACTTTTCCTCCACAGGTGGTGGCCCAGCCTCAGTGGTCACCGGATGGGAAGCGGATTGCCTTTGTTGGGAGTCAGCCCGGAAACACGCGGAAGATTTTCCTGATTTCACCCGAGGGCGGCGAGCCGGAACCTGTGATCGCCTCGGATAGTTTGTACCCCGCATGGGCCCCGGCTGGTGATCGGCTGCTCTTCACGGCGGCGGTGCCTTCATTAAGAAACGCGCTGAAGCCGGAAAATCCCGGCACATACCAGCTTGACTTGAAGACCCGAAAGACCTCACTTCTTCCCGGCGCGGAAGCCCTGCAGGCAGTGAGCTGGTCGCCGGACGGGCGTTATTTGGCAGGAGTGACCCGTGACGCAAGAAGGTTGATGCTTTTCGAGTCTCGATCGGGGCGGTGGTCCGAACTGGCCCATGGCGGCACCCTCCGCCCACCCCGCTGGTCTGCAGAGAGCCGGTATGTATTCTCTCAGGATGCTTCTGAGAACAGCCAGCCTATTTTCCGGGTGCGCGTGAGCGATTTGAAAATTGAGCGCATCGCGACCTTCGAACAAATACTTCGCAGCGATGTGCGAAACTATTCCCTGGCCGGAATCACTCCGGATGGCTCACCGGTGGTTTCGTTCGTTCTCGGCAACTCGGACATTTATGCACTTGACCTAAAACTTCCCTAGTGGCATTGGCAGTATTCCCGCAGTGGGTGGAGAGACGGTTGAGAATTACCCTCTAAAATAATTCCATTTATTATGTAGCGTATTGGGTGCTAAAAAAGAAGCCTTTGCAATCGGCGGTGGAAACTGAGTCCAAGGCGCGCTGGGCGGCCCGCAGCAGTTCCTCTTTGGTGCGCGGAGCATCGCGGCGCAAGGCCTGTTTGATTTCGCTCCACAGGGGCTCAATGGGGTTCAAGTCCGGGGAATAGGGCGGCGGATAGAGCAGCCGCGCGTGGGTGGCTGCGAGGGCCTCTCGCGCACGCCCCGCCGCCACACAGAAGCCCGCCCATCGCGCGATCTCCTGCGTGCTCTTGCCCTGCTTGTAAAGTTCCAGAATGCGCTTGCGAAGGGGAATCGGAATGGCTCGCATGCCCCTAACTTGGGCACTAACATACTTAGCAGACCAGCCAAAAGCGTGTTACCATTCGCTACTCAATTCCTAGCAAGGAGTGCCTAATGGACAAAGCCGCCGCCGACGCTGTATTCACGACAGAGAACCGGATTATGGAAATTCTTGCTTCCATAAAGGCTATTCAGCACGTCCTTTACGAAGCTAACCTTACTGACCAACAATCATTGGCAAAGATTCAGAAGGCTTTTCGTGAAGAACTGAATAACGGGCTGGAATGGCAAGCGTTGTTAGCGGATTTAGGTAAGCTATCTGGAAAGCAATGAGCGCTATCAATGCTTCGTGCACATGTTGGTCTACAGTCTGCATAATGTACCTCTCAATGTTTAGGCGCAGCCTTGCGCCTTTTATCCCTCGCCAGCCTGGCGTCTAGTTGCTTCTTTGGCACACGTACTAGCTTGTGCATCAGCACGCGGCAATCATCCATTGCCTTGTCGGGGTCTTGCACTTTGATGTCTTCCGCTTTGGGTTTCATGCTATAGACCAAGTTCCTTCATTTGCGCCGCCAAGCGTTTAAGGCTATCGCGCTTCGTGTTCAGGTCGCGGACTAGCGTTTTGAGCTTAGCGCCGTCTATTTCAGATGAATTGAAGTGATAGTTCTCTGGGAGAAAACCACTGTATGGCGGTGTTCCAGTGAAACATTCTTCGTCAAATGTCATCTGCGCGCTTTGTCGTAGGGCTATCTCCAGCCGCCCATACAATTTTTCCGCCTTGTCAATTTCTGCTTCGAGTAGTGTTATCTCTCGGCGCAGAGCAGCATGTTCCCGCGCAATCCGCCCAACTACTGCGTCCTGCTCATCTATGCTCATGAAGTATTCCTCAACCTGCATTTATCGCGCTTCCCCGACAAGCTCTTTATATGTGATGCGTCGGCCAATCGTTTGGCGCATTGTATCCACGAACCTTGAAGCATCATCTCCACATCGTTGGTTATAGCGGAAAGCCTGTTCGTCCAGATACCGGCTCAGGTGGAATGGCGCGATGCTAGTGTACGTTCCCTTAATCGTGCGCTTGAGCAGGCTCCAGAAATTCTCAAGGCCGTTGGTATGCACGCGGCCACGGACGTATTCAATCGCGTGGTCTACAAACTGGTGGTCATACGCCTTGCTTAGTCCTTCATAGGATGCCAGCGCATCCGTATAGACCGCAGAACCAGCTTCTACCTGTTCTCCCACCAACCGGTGTAGCGTCTTGCGCTTGCGGTTTGGAACCACGGTCGTAATCACTTGACCACCGCGTTGCAGGCATCCCAACACAGGCGTCTTGTCCTTGCCGCCAGTTCCCGTGACTTTCTCCGCCCGCTTGTCCTTGTGCATATTCTTTGAGAGGCCGCCGACGAACGTCTCGTCAACTTCTACTTCGCCAGCCAGTTTCATGAATGAACCCGTCCGCATTGCCGTGCGGATTCGATGTAGCATGAACCATGCGGTCTTTTGCGTCACGCCAAGAGCGCGATGCAGTTCATAGGAACTAATTCCATTCTTGCAGCACGCCAGCAACCACACGGCAGGTATCCACTTCTCAAGCCCAATCGGTGAGTCCTCGAAGATGGTTCCCACCTTGAGCGAAAACTTTGGACTCTTGTGACCGGCATAGCACTTGAACACTCGCGCCTTTTCAAAATAGGCTACACGGTTAGAACCACATTTTGGGCACCTGATTACACCATCCGGCCAACGCACTTCCATCATGAACTTGTGGCAGTTGGCATAGTCACTGAAGTGCTGTACCGCTTCGAGTAATGTTGTGGGGTTGCTTTTTGTTTCCATGACCACATCCTACCCCGAAAATTGTGGTCTGTCAAGTACAAAATACTTGTTAAGAAACATTTTACAGTTTCCTTAAAAGGCGCATTTTCAACAACTCAAGCCAACCTATTGGTGTGATGGTAGGCTCACCATCGGAGTTAAACACAAGCCTATAATGAAACTTTCTCCTAAAACCGTCCACGTTAATTGTGGTGGTTACCATCCAACAACTACCCTCTCCAAGAACCAGCAAGCCAACATGGGACGTTCCCGATTGACTTCCAAACAGATTTTCAAGGAGCGGCCCACTTGGTAAGTCAGTGGTGACAGGGTAAGGTACCCACGGAGGATTTCGGCTGTACACCGCTAAAATAAGGCCACTTCCATCGCTACCGACACCAGCGCACGTCTCTTGGCTTGGTGAATCAACCCAAACACCATCATGCTCCGTAGAAACTGGGTCGCCACATTTTTGGTACTTGATTCGCGCCTTTATTTTCATTTCCCCATCATGTGGTAGTGCCGCTCGGTCTGTGAATGGTAGAAGCAGTAAGCGAAAGGAGAGAGGGGGTGCGAGAATGATGTTCTTGGTGGAACCGGGCTGCACATCCGGCCCGCGGCGCATACGGCGCAATTCTTCTTTAGCTTTCTTGATGCGGATTTTTACTTCCGTGCCTTCGTGCCAACTGCGCCGGACATTAGCTAAGCGTTCCCACGTAGACACTATTTTCTCCCACGCTGCCCAAATGGCACTAATTACACCACCGGCAGATACGAACCAGCCCCAATGTGCTGATAGGTACGCCTTGATGTGGGACAGTACATCCGACATGCTGCGGATTGTCTCACACCTACAGAAATAAAATCACGGCCTTCGCATCAGAAGGTTAGGGTTTTCTTTCAGAAACTCCAAAGCCCATTCCGAGATACTGTATGCGAATGTTAAGAACACGGGATGCGCGATGTTTGATGCCCGCACCAGTATGCCGTGTACTTCAAGCATGTGTGTTATCCCGCTCCTTGCGTCTAGTTGGCGGACCCGCACATTGTTGCCTATATACTCCATTAGGATTCTTTTCTCATCGCTGGTCAAATTCTTCAGATATTCCTTGCCGCCTTCTATGACTGCGGCA
>JASHTO010000658.1 GCA_030040515.1 Terriglobia bacterium | reverse complement strand
CTCGCGGCGAGTGCCGCGGGAATCTGCGGGTCCCTGATGTTGGCGAAATGCCTCCGGCCATTCACGCGCAGGCTGTGAATCTCCGTGTGGAATGCCTGGCCCACCTGCCCGGCCGAGCCCGAGAAGTCAATCAGCATCTGGCTGGGGTAGACGAGATGGACTTGAAATCCCATCGACCCGAGCCACGCCGAAACTTGCGCAATCTGTTCCGCCGAGGGGCCAAATGTTTTGCCGAATTCCGCGGCGGTAAGCCAGTGATGAAAGTGCGGCGAGGCGGGATCGTGCAGCTCCTGGATGAATTGCTCGAGCGCGTGCTCGCGCTCGGGATTTCTGCGCAACTGGAGCATCAGATGGTCAAGCGGGAAATCGTCGGCCACGCGGCCGAGATCGTTCCCTGGGGTTACCTCGGGCCGCGTGTTGCCGCGCAGGGTCACGAGGCCGGATTGTTCCGGATTCAATGCAGGAATTGTTTGCGAAGTGATGTTTAGTACCGACGCTACGGGCGGAGTGACGGCGTGAAGATTCTCCGCCGCTCGAGTTTTGGTAAGAAGGCCAAACCCTACAACGGCGGCGATTGCCAGTCCGGCAGATGCCGGGCGGAGCGCCCAGTTTTTGACCGCGGCCTGCCCATGGCGGGCACGGCGGAGGCAGGGAGACATTCGCAACCTCGGCTTCGGGTGTTTTCCGACCACGCGGGTTTCGCGCGGTCAGGCAAAGATTTCCTAGTCACGTCTTCCCTGCTTCCATCGGCCATGGGCAAATTCCACATCATCAGATTTGAATTAAAAATTATGAAGAATGAAATGCGGGGAAATGCGGGGGAAATGCGGGGACAGACGGAACGTTTGCTATGTTTTCTGTTTGGGCGGGGAGGTTTTTGTGATAGGTTTCAGCGCATGGCGCGACTGGCTCGAGTAGTGGTGGCCGAGGTTGCTCAGCACGTGACGCAGCGTGGCAACGGGCGGCAGTTCCTGCTGAATTCCGACGCCGAGCGGCAGGTTTACCTCGACCTGTTGCGGCAAGCGGCGCATGTTGAGAATCTTTCCGTGCTGGGTTACTGCCTGATGTCAAATCACGTCCATCTGGTCGTGGTTCCGCGCGAGCCGGAGGCTTTGGCCCGAGCGCTGAAGCACACGCACGGACGCTACGCCGCCTACTGGAACGCCTCCCACGCCTCCAGCGGACATGTGTGGCAGGGGCGATTCTATTCCTGCCCTCTGGACGAAGGTCACTTATGGCAGGCTTTGCGATACGCGGAACGCAACCCGGTGCGGGCGGGCATGGTGGAGGCGCCGGAGGCGTGGCCGTGGTCGAGCGCGGCAGCGCACTGCGGCCAGGCCGAACCCGACGTTTGCCTCGACATGGAGAGATGGCGCCGACGCTGGTCGCCGGCCACTTGGCAAAGTTTCCTGGCGGAGCGCGAAAGCGAAGCCGCGATCGCCGAGTTGCGCCGCTGCACGCACACGGGGCGTCCGCTGGGAGCAGCAGGGTTTGTGCAATCGCTGGAGCGGCGAACCGGGCGGCGCTTAACTCCTTTTAAGGGAGGGCGTCCGCGCAAACCGCGCCCGCCGGAAAGAGGGAAAACTGGAAGAAGTCGGAGCAAAAACCAGTGAAACGTTCCGTCTGTCCCCTCTTGATTGGAGAGTGATTCGATGTCACACGACACCAGCTTTTGTTTTTGGACGATTATCATTCTCGCGGCGACTCTGGGCATAGTTGTTGTCATCTTCGTGCCGATATTCCAAGTCAAGATGCTCTCTCTAAATGCCACACTCGACCCTAAAGACCGATTTACAGTAGCAAATGAGGCGCGCAGAACCGTCGCGCAGGTCTTGGGAGGAGTTGCCTTCCTAACGGGCCTATACTTTGCCAGTCGATCTCTTTCTCTCAACACCAGCCAAGAGCGCTTGGCCGAATCGACACAGTTGAACGAACGTTTTATAACTGGTGTGAAGGACCTCGGTAACAGAGAGCGAGTTGTTCGCCTCGCTGGATTGCGCATTCTTGAGGACGTCGGTAACAATTTCGGAGATCAGTCGCAACAGTATCATTGGGTGGTAATCGACATCGTCGCTGGATTCGTACGCGAGCAGGCGCGGTGGACTAGCGCACTGGAAGCCGAGGAAATAAAGAACCACTACACCTCATGGAACCCCAATCTAAAGCCCCCCACTGACATTCAGGCGGCGGTCGAAGTCATAGGTCTCAGAAATCGAGTTCTCGACCGCGTCAATTACCATGCCGACTTGGGATACAGCGATCTGCGAGGGGCTGATTTTACCGACTTTTGGCTAGACAGTATGGAGATGTCCGGCGTACATTTCGAGTTCACAGACCTAACGGGAACACATCTCCAAAACACTGATTTGGACGAGTGCCACTTCGAAGGGGCGATCCTGAAGGACACAGATTTGACAGGCGCAAGTATGGACTCAGCAGTCCTTAACGATAGCGACCTCTCACAGGTGAGAGGGCTCAGTCAGATGCAAGTTAACCATGCTATTGGAAATATGCGAACTCGTCTCCCCCCGGATATTCAAAAGCCGCCAAATTGGCGGTAAGCTGGCCGAAATGGAC
>JASHTO010000657.1 GCA_030040515.1 Terriglobia bacterium | reverse complement strand
TTCAGGGCGTTGGCCAAATCGTTGATATTCAGCACCGGAACGCCCTGGAGCTGGGCGACTTTGTTGAGATTGAAATCGTTGGTGACGATCTTCCCTTCGTAAGCGCGTGCCAGCTCGATGAGCTTCAGGTCAACCTCGCGAAGCTGGGGGAAATCCTCCTCGACAATTTGCACCGTGATGTTGCTTATCTTCTGCATGCGCTGAAGGATGTCCAGCCCCCGTCGTCCCCGATTGCGCTTCAGAGGATCGGAGGAGTCCGCCACCAACTGTAATTCGCGCAGCACGAACTGCGGAATGATGAGCGTTCCATCAATAAAGCTGGTGTCGCAAACGTCCGCGATGCGCCCGTCGATGATGACGCTGGTGTCCAGAATCTTAAAATGTTTACGCACCGGCTTTTCCGCGGAAAAAAGCCCGCCCAGAGCGCCGAGATTCAGCAGGTCGCCCTTGTTGGCGCCCAACACCAGGCCCACGTAGGCCATGAGCAGAAGCAGCGTCACCTGGAAAAATGAATTCACCGCCTTGTCGATGGCCGTCAGGCTGAGCAGGTGGCTGATCATCAACGCGCCCAGAATGCCCAGGATTGAGCCAAAAGCCGCGCCCATCAGCCGCTTCAGGCTGGCTCTTTCCAGGCGCATTTCAAAGAAGACGAAGAAAATCCCCAGGGCTAATCCCAGCGCCATCGACTGTAACCTGGAGTAACCAAAGGGATGAAGATGAACTGCTGCGGCGGAAGTTATGATGACAAATATTACGCGAATGGTTCCCAATTCCCAAGACATCAGATATGACCTCCATCTGGAACCTGTTCAACAGTCCCGGCATGAATTTTTCTCCTAAAATTGCCTCGCGGGATATCCAGTGGAGTATACCATCGCCTTGGGCGGCGGGAAAGCTGGTAAAGGATAATGGGGTCGAGTAGAGTCGGCAATCAGTTATTGTAGCGGCGGTCTATCGACCATCGCCGGCGCTCATAGAGTGCCGCTACAGCGTGACACGCGTATCCGAACCCGTGAACAATTCTGAGGAAAAGAAAAACACTTCGCGCAAAGGCGCCAAGGCGCAAAGCATCGCCATGTAAGCAATGCAATCCTGGCGCACGTGCCTTTGCGTCTTTGCGCGAAATTGTTTTTGTCTCTTTTGCATTCCTGAGAAATGCTGCAATCCTTATTTTTAAACATGTTCCCAGCTTCGTTTTGAAAGTTGCCTTTCGCGGCCCTTTGTTTTCAATATGTTCCCAGCTTCGTTTTTTCTGAGCTGCTTAGCGCCCCTGAGCCCACGCAAGCGCGACCGGCGCGAACCAAGCTGGCCTGCAGCGCCCGAAATAGAGTGCGCGAAATCACCCATAAACACTAATCCCCCAGAAAAGATGGGCAATTTCAGTTCCATTACACAAAAAACATATACCTTGAGTTAAATACTTAGGCTGGAATTGCTTACGGGTAATAGGGCCTGAACCTTACCTGGGGCGGCTAAGCGATTGACTGCGGGATTTCACGCAGGGGGTGGGTTATTTTTGGAGGAATTGTGTAGCGCGAACCGCCGCCTTTGCGGTCCGCGTCTCTTACTTTGACGCGCGATCCCATCTTACCGAATTGACGTTAATGAAAACCCGCAGACCGCAAATCCAACGGTCTGCGCTAGGGGTTTGGCTAATGATAATTGGTGAAGCCCCCTCTCCCCCTGCGGGGGCGAGGGGAGGCTGATTCAAGAAATAAAGAGGCTGAGAAAAGAAAAAAATGCAATCCAGTCCTCCCTCAATTCTGCGATCGCACGCCCACTTCGTCGAGGTGGCGGAGGAGGTCGGCGGGGTCTTGATAGACGCGGTAGGCGCCGGCTCGTTCCAGTTCGTCCTGGCCATAGCCTCCGGAGAGCAGGCCGACTCCCAAGGCGCGGCAGCGGCGGGCGGCGAGCAGGTCCCAGACGCTGTCGCCCACCACCACGGCATTGGTAATGGGCACGCGCAGGCGCGCGGCGGCGGCGAGAAACAGGTCCGGGTCGGGTTTGGCTCGGGGCACCAGATCGCGGGTGATGATGGTTGCGCCCTTGCCCACTCCGAGCGTGTCAAGCGCGCTTTGGGCTGTTTCGAGCCGCCCGCTGGTAGCGATGGCCCAGGGCACTTTTGCCTGCGTCAGCGCGGCGAGCAATTCCCGCGCGCCGGGCAGCGGCCGAACCTGCTTGGCCTGGCGCAGATAGGCCTGCTTGTGCGAGCGCACCAATTGGGTGGCCACTTGAGGCGTGATGGGGCGGCCCATTTCGCGCACCAGGGCGTGCATGAACAGGCCTCCGCTCATTCCCATGCGGCGATGAATCCGCCAGACGGAGAGATCGATGCCCGCCTCCTCCAGCGCCGCCTGCCACGCCAGCACGTGCTGATAGACGCTGTCGATCAGTGTCCCGTCAAGGTCAAAAAGGAAAGCGATTCCGCCATTTGCTGCACGGCGATGCTTCACGACTGCCTCCTTCTGTGCTCCTACGCTTCCATTTTGCCGCGCAATCACGGCTTCCGCTACGCGCTATTGCGCCCCTCGCGGAGCTACTTCGCCAGTTCACTCCGAATGATCGGAATCCAATCGGGCTGGGATTCCGGGTGGATGGTGGTGGCCAGGCGAAGGGCGTTCTGGAAGGCCTGGCGCGCATCATCGGCGCGGCCCGCGGCTTTGAAAACGCGGCCCAGGGCGAATTGCACGTCCACCGACTGCGGGGCGAGGGCCTCCGCGGCATGCAATTCCGCCAGGGCGGAGTCGAACTCACCGCGGTCGGAAAGGGCCAGGGCCGGGGTAACTCGGCTAAGGGCGGAGGCCAGCGGCACTTCAAACTTGCCGTGATAAACCAGAATCGAGCCGCCGAGATTTTCCGTGGGGCGCGCGAGACGGAATTGCTCGTAGGGATTGAGGTTGTCCGGCCCCCAGAACTGGCCCGACATTTCCGTGGCGCTCACCAGCACCGTGCCTTCAATCGTGGGAGGGATTTCACGCAGCGGCCGGCCCCAGATGATGGCTGTCTCCACAGGCATCTGGCTGCAGGGAATGCCGAAGTAAGCGGGGTCTACGGTGCCGAAATAGGCCATCCAGCAAGGTTCCGAGGAAGACACGGCTAGGTAGCGCTTCACGGCGGGGAGGCTTTGGCCCCAGTCCACATTCGAATCGGTCAGGACGCGATAGGTTTGAGAGGGTCCGCCCCAGAGCTCGTTGGAATAAGGCAGATAGTCGGGATATGCCCGCAGCGAGGAAGCCACGTGCAGCAGCACCAGCGCGCTCACGGCCACCAGCGCGGCGCGCGAGCTTTTTGCCAGCTTCCACGCTCCCGCCGCCGCCCACACGATCAGGAACGGAAAGATGGGAAGCACGTGCCGCACCCCGATGTTCAGGTTTGAGGTCACCGTGGCGGCAAGAAAGACAGCCGCCGGAACCAGCATCCAAAGCGCCTCCCGGCGACTCTCGCGCGACCGCGCTAGCCGCGCAAAGAGCGCGAGAGCGAGCAGCAGCAAGAATCCCAGCGTGCATTTGATTGCCAGCACGGTGGGGAAGTAGAACCACACGCCGTGCAGGTAGCGCGTTCCCAGAAGACAAGTGGGCCGCGACTCCGTGGCCAGAAGGAACACCAGCCCCTCGAGGAAGGCCTGGGGCAGCAGGTGGAATCGCGCGGCATGGGCGATGCTGAAGGCCATCAGCCGGCTGTGCGCGATGCTCCCCACGGAAGCCAGCATGGGTGCAACTCCCGGTCCGGTGGGCTGGTCGGCGTAGCGAAGGTCATAGAAACTCCAAAGCACCGCGAAGGAAATCGCCGCGATCACGGCAAGCGCCATGGCCAGCCGCAGGGCGCGTCGTTGGGCGGGCTGAGAGGTGGCGGGCGGCAGCCCATTCGCGGTCGTCGTGGCCCGTGCCGCGGGCGCGGTCGCCAGTTCGACGAGCGCCAACAAAAGCAGAATGGGGAAGAGAATCAGGCCGGAGTGCTTGGAAACAAGCGTCAGGCCGCAGGCGATTCCGCAGACTCCCAGGCGCCATGGGCCCGGCTTCTGCACGTAGCGCCAAAAGGCGTAGGCGGCGGCGAACAGGCAGGTCGCAAGGGCTACGTCATTTGTGAGGAGCGGTCCATGCGCCAGGAAATTGGGCTCGAACGCAGCCAGGGCAAGGGCGACCATTGCTGCCTCCGGCCCGAACATTTCCCGCGCCGCGAGGAAGATCAGCAGGGCCATCAGCAACGGAAACACCGTCATGGCCGCGCGCGTGTCGAACAAAATCTGCTCCGCCCGATTCGCGTAAACAAAGACGCGCCCGCCGCGGAAGTCTCCGGCCTCACCGTTGGGCATGGGGGGAACGATGGGCCGCAGGGCGAGCAGCGGCAACGCCCCCACGTCCCGCGAGAGGGGCGGGTGGGCTGGGCTGATCGAAAAGTCCCCCGCCGTCAGATATTCATAACCCGCGAACAGGTTGTAAGCCTCATCGCAGGTCTGCGACTCCTGGCGCACCGAAAGCAGCATTGCCGCTTCCATGATGGCGAGCAGGCTAATGACTGCCGCCCAAGTGAGGGCTCGGCGCGAGATGAGAAGTGGGAAGGTGTTTGTCGGGCGGCTCAAAGCTGGAGCATTTTATCACGGGGCTGTGTGGAGGGCCGGCGCAGGGGTCGAAGGGCTGACACGAAGTGCCACAATCCCTCACTAATTCGTTGGGAGATCCCCCGGCTTTGCCGAGGTGGCGGTCAGGCCCTCTTTGAGCGGCTAGCTACCGCAAGGCCTGCGGCTTAGCCGGAGGATGATTACTTCGCGATTTCCGCCCGGATTCAAGCCGATGCGGCGGGCCTTTGCAAACGAAAACCCGGCATTTCCTCCGCAGGCCTCGCGTCAACTATAATGCGGGCGTGTATTTCACTCTCGTTTTGTGCTGCCTTGTGCTGAACGCCGGCGGGGCAGCGTACCTGATTGCGCGAGCGAACCTGGAGCGACGGCGGAAGGCGCTCTTTGCCCTGGCGGCCCTCGTCTCGATTGCGCTGAAGATGATTCTGGCGAGCCGCTGGACCGATTATGACGTGGGCTCGTACGATATCGTCTCCTCACTCATCCTGCATGGGCGAAGCGTCTACGCCAACACTGAGCGCTACAATTACGCGCCCCTCTGGTCGTATTTTCTCGCGGGCCTCAAGCAGATTTCCTTGTGGCTCCCGCCGATGGGGCGCCATGGGTATCACCTCACGGTCGCGGGTTTCCTGGCGCTGGTGGACGTGGCGCTGGCCGCGCTTTTGGGTGTGCGGTACCACTACAACGCCGGAATCTTCTTTCTCTGCTGCCCGGTCACGATAATCCTGACAGGCTCCTATTCTCAATTCGATAATTTCGGCCTGCTTGCGGGGCTCGCGGCCTGGTTGCTGATTCGCGGAGGGAGGGCCACCTGGGACCGCGTTCTATGCTCGGCGGGATTGCTCGGTCTCTCGCTGGCCATCAAGCACATTTTCTTCCTGTTCCCAATCTGGCTGATCTTCTGGAGCGGTCTGGGGAATTGGCGGAAACGCCTGGCCTACGCCACGGTCGCCTACGGCCTCTTCGGCCTGTCGTTCCTTCCGTGGGCCATGGACGCGCCTTCGCGGGCGGGGATCATCCAGCACGTTTTTCTCTACCGCTCGAGATTTTATTTTTCGCTGCTCCACCTGGTGGCCGCCTCGCGCCACTTTTGGGAGATTTCCGGCAAGGAGACGTCTGCCCTCACACTGATTTGGATGGGCGTTTTGATGATCTCCGGCATCGTGGCCGCGCGCGGCAAATCGGACCTGTTTGCGATGTATCTTCTGGCCATGGTGGCGTGGTCGCCGGCCATGAACGATTACTACCTCGCCCTGTCCGTGCTGGCGTGCGCGATCTTCTATCCCCGCTGGCCGATTTGGAGTTTGCTGGCATCGGCCATGGCGGCCCTGTTCAGTTCGCCGGGCGGGATTTTCGTGCCCCCCTTCAATCACATCTACTACCTCTCGATTCTCAGTTGTCAGGTCGCCACGGGGACGCTGTTCGCCATCCAACTGAGACAATCGCGACCGGCAGATGCGGATAGGCCTCCCCCCGCCGAAATCGCAAGCAAGGCTCTGGCCCTTACGGTGTGCAGCTACGCCTTGCTCTTTATCCTTTTGGTCATCAAGGCATGGAGTTTTGGCCAAACAACCTCATCGTGGATTCTGCCGTTGGATAACGGATGAGCGAGCGAGATTCCCCCGACATTCCCGCAAAGGAGCCGGCCGGGGCTGTGCCCGAGCCCGTCCTTACCATCGTGATGCCGGCATACAACGAAAAAGACATCATCGAGGCGACGGTGCGGGAGTGGCACGCCGAGGTTATTGCCAAGCTGCCGGGCTCGCGGCTTATCGTCATCGATGACTGCAGCACGGATGGCACGACGGAAGTGCTGCGCCTGCTTGCCCAGACTTTGCCGGGCGTGGACCTTCTCCGGCAGGGCATGAATGGCGGCCACGGCAAAGCTCTTCTCGCTGGGTTCCAGCAGGCTCGCAGCCCATTCGTGTTTCAGACGGATAGCGATCGCCAGCATTGTGCGCCCGATTTTTGGCGGCTCTGGGAGATGCGCGGGCAATTCGACTTCGTTTTTGGGATGCGAACCCAGCGGAAGGACGGCCCTTTTCGCCGGCTCGTGAGTGCACTGATGCGAACTCTGAACTGGCTGCTATGGCAGGTGTGGATTGTGGACGCAAATTGCCCGTTTAAGCTCATGCGAACCAAGGCCCTTACCACCGTGCTCCGGCAAATTCCGAAAGATTGTTTCATTCCCATGGTGATGGTTTCGATCCTAGCGCGCCGCAGGGGGTTTCGGGTGGCGGAAGTTTCCGTCCGGCACTTCCCCCGGCGCGGGGGCACTGCCTCGTTGAAAGGAATGCGACGCTGGACTCAGGCGGCGTGGAAATGCGCGGGGCAGTTGATGCGAATGCGTTTCGCCCAGCGCGAGTAATTCCGGAACGTTGTGCGGCGAGGGAAAAGTGGCCGCACTCCGAAGGCGCGCTTGCGCGTTGCAACGTCCCGCCGCCGTCCCAATTACGGACACTCGAAACCCAAAACCGCACAGTGGCCTGGCAATCGTCGCCGGCAATACCTTGTATCCTTAAGATAATCCGAACCTTTCCCCCCACATGAGTGGAAGATAGAATGCTACGACGTTAGCCGGAGGAGTCTCCCCCATGCGAACCTTGCTTCAGGACCTGAAGTTCGGAGTACGTGTGCTGGCGAAAAACCCGGCCTTCACTCTGGTGGCGGTTTTGACTCTGGCGCTGGGCATCGGCGTTAACACGGCGATCTTTACCATTGTGAATGCTGTGCTCCTGAACCCGCTGCCGGTCAGTGATTTCGGGCATTTGGTCCAGTTGGACACCATCGACCAGAAAACCACGGTGGCGATCACCAATTCCAGCCGACTGGGCGTCTCGTATCCCAACTTTAAAGACTACGAGCACCAGCAGGACGTATTCACGGGAATGGCGGCCTTCCAGGGAATCGGCCTGACTCTGGGCGGAGGCGATAAGCCCCGGCAGTTTCAGGGAAGCCTGGTGACCGCCAATTACTTCGACGTGCTGGGCGTGCGCGCGGTGATGGGAAGAACGTTTCATCCCGATGAGGACAAGCATCCCGGCAGCGACACGGTTGCCGTCATCAGCTATAGCCTGTGGACGCGCGAATTCGGCAGCGCGCCGGACATTCTCGGCAAGCAATTGAAGCTCAATAGCAATACCTTTACGGTGATTGGAGTAACGCCGCCGGCCTTCAAGGGAACTTTCCTCTTCGCCAACACCGATCAGATTTGGATTCCCGTGAGCATGCACACGCAGGTTCTCGCTGGCTTCATCGAGGCAAACTTCCAGAATCGCCGGTTCCTGGATTTCCAGTGCTTCGGGCGGTTGAAGCCGGGCGTGACGATCGGGCAGGCGCAGGCGGAAATTCAGACGATTGCCTCACGGTTGGCGACACAGTTTCCCAAGGAAAACAGTGGGCGCGGCGCCGTGCTTTCGCCCCTCGCCAATGCCATGGTGGGGATCAATCAGCACCAGCAACTCGTGACCGTGGGCGCCATGATGATGAGCATCGTGGGTCTGGTGCTGCTCATCGCCTGCGTCAACCTGGCCAACCTTCTGCTGTCACAGACGGCGCGCCGCGAAAAGGAGATGTGCCTGCGCGCGGCGCTGGGGGCCAACTCAGTTCGCCTGATGCGGCAATCACTGACAGAGAGCTTCCTGATCTCGCTGCTGGGTGGCGGTTTGGGGCTGCTGATTGGAAGTTGGGGACGCATGTTCCTGTGGTCGATCCGTCCGCCTTTTCTGCGGCAATCCGACCTGGCGTTGTCGCTCGACTCGCATGTGCTGGCGTTTACCATCGGCATTACGGCATTCACCGCCATCCTGTTCGGAATGATTCCGGCATGGAAGGTGGCGCGGCCGAATCTGATTGAGGCGCTCAACGCCGCCGGGCGCAGCGGAGCCATGGCGTGGGGCCGCAGCCGGCTTCGCCACGGCCTGGTGATTGCGGAAATGGCTCTCGCCCTCATCGCTCTGGTGGGGGCGGGACTTTTCCTTCGCAGCCTGAGCTATGCGGAAGGCCTGAGCCCGGGGTTTGAGTCGAAGAGACTTTTCCTGATCGGGTTCGACCTTGGCTCGCAGCATTACGATATGCCCCACGGTGAGCAGTATTTCCGCGATGCCATGCAGCAGGCCACGAGCGTGCAGGGAGTTCATTCGGCGGCCATCGCTTCAAACTTTCCGCTGGGCGGAGGCATTGCTCGCACTGTTTATCTCGAGGGCGAGGACGAAAAAACCGGTCAACGTGGAACCCTGACCACTTTGAACGATGTGTCGGCCACTTATTTCCAAACCGTGGGAATCCCCCTGTTGGAAGGCCGCGTTTTCACCGATTTTGACGATCCCAAAGCCCAGCAGGTGGCCATCGTGAATCGCGCCGCGGCGCGCCACTTCTGGCCCGGCGTGGACCCCATCGGCAAGCGCTTCCATTTCTTCGGCAATCCGGAACTGCTGGAGGTGGTAGGTGAGGTGGAAGATTCCTGGCAATTCAATGTAGGCGAACCTCCGCAGCCGGCCATCTATCTGCCCATCACACAGGCGTATTCACCTTTCGCGGTTCTGCACGTGCGCACGGATGGAAATCCTGACGCCGTCCTTCCCACCGTGCGCGCGCAGGTGCAGTCGCTCGACCGCGACCTGGGATTTGTGGGCGTGCAGTCGATCCGCGAATTGCTGGATCAGGGACTTTGGGGGCCGCGCATGGGCGCGTTGTTGCTGGTAATCTTTGGCGCCCTTGCTCTGACGCTGGCCTCAGTGGGGATTTACGGCGTTCTTTCCTATTCGGTTTCGCAGCGCACGCAGGAAGTGGGCATTCGCATGGCCCTCGGCGCTTCGCCGCGACAAGTGCTGAGCATGGTCGTTAAGCAGGGCATGTCGCTGGTCCTGATCGGCGCGGCAATCGGCATCGTCGGAGCCCTCTTCCTGGGCCGGACGCTCGCCACCTTGCTCTATGGCGTAAAGGCATATGACCCGCTCACGTTTGCAGCGGTGTCGCTGGTGCTTGTTGCCGTCGCCTTTTTGGCCACCTATATCCCCGCGCGCCGAGCAACCAAGGTCGATCCCTTGGTGGCGCTGAGGTACGAATGACTTCATCGGGAGATCGGGTGATCCGGTGATCAAGAAACTCGGCCGGCCATTCGCCCTGGAAGTTAATGAACGTCGGCAGCAAGGAAAAACGGTTTTTGTTCACCCGATTACCCGATCACCGGATCTCCCGATCTCGAGACGAAGGAGTTGGTATGAGCACCTTACTTCAAGACCTGCGTTTCGGCCTACGCATGTTGGCTAAGAATCCCGGCTTCACGGCTGTGGCAGTGCTGACGCTCGGGCTCGGCATCGGAGCCACTACGGCGATCTTCTCCGTGGTCTATGGCGTGCTGCTGCGGCCGCTGCCCTATCGCGCCCCTTCGGCGCTGGTGGTGCTGAACGAAAGCACGCCAAAGATTGGAATTGTTTCCGTCTCCTATCTGAACTTCCTCGATTGGCGACAGCAGAGCCACGCCTTCTCCCAAATGGCTGCCGTGCACGAGGTGGGCTTTGACCTGGCGGGAATCACCCAGCCCGAAGCCATTGACGGCGACGCGGTGTCGCCGAATTATCTCTCCCTGTTGGGCGTGCGTCCCATCCTGGGCCGCGATTTCGACGCCTCGGAGGAAAAGTCCGGAACCACTCCCGTGGCCATTCTCAGCTATGCGCTCTGGCAGTCGCATCTGGGCGGCGATCCGAATGTCATCGGCCGCACGATCACGCTTGACGGCCACAGCGTGGCGATTGTTGGGGTGCTCCCTGCGGATTTTCGCACCCTCGACAAGACCGATGTGCTGGAACCTATCGGTGTGTGGACCACCCATGATTCGGATGCCACCGAGCGCGGATCGCGCGGCGATACAATCGTGATCGGCAGGCTCGCTTCGGGAGTCACCATGGCCCAGGCGCGCGCTGAAATGGAAGGCATTGAAGCGCAGCTGGTGGCCGCCTACCCCATCGAAAATACCCGAATGGGAATTGCCCTGCAAACCATTCGTGACGCATTCGTAAGCGACTCGCGCCCGGCGATTCTGGTGCTATTTGGCGCGGTAATTTTCGTACTGCTCATTGCCTGCGCCAATGTGGCCAACCTATTCCTGGTGCAGGGCGCAGCGCGCTCAAGAGAAATCGCCCTGCGAATTGCTTTCGGCGCGGGGCGCGGGCGCATCGTCCGTCAATTGTTGACGGAGAGCCTGGTTCTCGCCGGCATCGGCGGAGCGCTGGGCGTGGCCCTGGCGATGGCGGGAACGCGCGGCATCAACCTGCTGCTTCCAGGCGGGATGCTCGCGGGTGAGGAAGTGCAAGTCAGCGGCGCCGTGCTGCTCTTTGCCGCGGCCGCGGCGGTGATGGCGGCGCTGCTATTCGGA
>JASHTO010000656.1 GCA_030040515.1 Terriglobia bacterium | reverse complement strand
CCTGGCATCGTCCGTCAAATTGCCTGCCGCGACACCTTTGAGTTTTTCGGCATGCTTTGCGACGAGGCGATAGACGCGTCCCAGGAAGCGCGATGCGCCCTCGACGCCCGCATCGCTCCACTCCAAATCCTTCTCAGGCGGTGCGGCAAACAGCACGTAGAGGCGCGTGGTGTCAGCGCCGTATTTTTCGAACATGCTCGTGGGATCTACGACGTTCCCTTTCGACTTCGACATCTTCGCGCCGTCCTTGATCACCATGCCCTGCGTGAACAGGCGCGCCACGGGTTCGGAAAAATCCACCAGGCCGATGTCGCGCATGAACTTGGTGAAAAACCGCATGTAAATGAGGTGAAGAATGGCGTGCTCGATGCCGCCGATGTACTGGTCTACCGGAAACCAGTACTTCACCGCTTCCTTGTCGATGGGCGCGGTCGAGATCTTCGGGTTGGTGTAGCGGTAAAAATACCAGGAGGAATCGACGAACGTATCCATGGTGTCGGTCTCGCGGCGCGCGGGCTTGCCGCACTTTGGACACGTGGTATTCACAAACGCGGGCACGTCAGCGAGCGGCGAGCGGCCGGTCCCGGTCAGCTTGACGTTTGGGGGAAGCAGCACGGGCAGGTCTTTTTCCGGCACGGGCACAATTCCATCGGTATCGCAATAGATCATGGGGATCGGGGTACCCCAGTAACGTTGACGCGAAATTCCCCAATCCTTGATGCGGAATTGAATGGTCCCCTTGCCGAAGCCCTTGGCCTCCGCGTCGCAGGTCATGCGCGCGATGGCCTCCTCGGATTTAAGACCCGTGTAGGGGCCCGAAGCCACCAGGCGGCCGGATTCCTCCGTGGCGTGAAGGGCCGTGGGGGCATCGGAATCCAGCGACGTTCCATCCGGCACGATCACGGTTTTGATGGGCAGGCCGTACTCGGTGCAAAATTCGAAGTCGCGCTTATCGTGAGCGGGCACGGCCATGATGGCGCCTGTGCCGTATTCCATCAGCACGAAGTTGGCGAGCCAGATGGGAACGGCCTCACCCGTGAAGGGATTGCGCGCCATAAATCCCGTGTTGGCCCCCACCTTGGCAAGGTTCACGTCCACGCGGGCGCGCACCGACGAGGCTTTGATGCGTTCGACTTCGTCGCGCAGCCGCGTGGGCTCCTTCGAATTTGCCAGGAGATCTTCGACCAGCGGGTGGTCCGCCGCCAGGAACACGGCCGTGCAGCCGAAAATGGTGTCCACGCGGGTGGTGAAGATGCGCAGCGGCTTCCAAAGATCCATGACGGTGAAGTCCACGAACGTGCCCTGGGACTTTCCGATCCAGTTCTGCTGCATGGTCAGGACGCGCTCCGGCCAGCGGACCATTTGCTTCATGTCCTCGAGCAACTGGTCGGCATAAGCGGTGGTGCGTAGGAACCATTGCTCAAGGTCGCGCTCGATCACCGGCGTATCCTCGTGCCGCCAGCAGCAGCCATTCACCACCTGCTCGTTGGCCAGCACGGTTTCGCACTTCGGGCACCAGTTCACGCGGCTCTTCTTTCGATAGGCGAGCCCGCGCTCGTACATCTTCAGAAAAAACCACTGGTTCCAGCGATAGTATTCCGGCACGCAGGAAGCGATCTCGCGCCGCCAGTCGTAGCTCACGCCCAGGCGTTGAAGCTGGGCGCGCATGCGATCGATGTATGAGAAAGTGAATTCGGAGGGATGCCGCTGGCTCTTGATGGCGGCGTTTTCCGCGGGCAAACCAAAGGCGTCCCAGCCAATGGGGTGGAGAATGTTGTAACCCTTCATCCCCATGTAGCGCGCCAGCGCGTCGCCGATGGAATAGTTGCGCACGTGGCCCATGTGAATGTCGCCCGACGGGTAAGGCAGCATTTCGAGCACATAATATTTCTTGTGGCCGGGCACGGCTTCCGTGGCAAACAACTTCAGGTCCGCCCAGCGTTTCTGCCACTTGGTTTCGATGGCCTGCGGATTGTAGTTAGGGTCCATGGTTTGAATGCTAAGAAACCCCTCACCCTATCCCTCCTCTTCCCTCTCCCCTGGGGAGAGGGAAGAGGAGGGAGGGGAGTTGGAGTCCGTTCGAAACGATAAAGGCCCACGACTTGCTGATTCCTGGAACCGTCAAACTCAGACCACCACCCCGGCAAAGCCGGGGGATCTCCCCACGGATTAGCGGGAAGATTTTGTCCCTGCAAGCTTCCGCATCACGCGAATGTTCCGCACATCATCGCCGGGCTTATCGACGGGCGTTTCGCAGATGAACGGTATCGACTTCAGCTTCGGGTGGCGTACAATGCGGCCAAAGGCGGCGGCGCCAATGTGTCCTTTCCCGATGTGCTCGTGGCGGTCGGCGTGCGACCCAAGGGCCGTCTTGGAATCATTGGCATGAATCACCCGCACTTTCTCCACCCCAATAGTTGCGTCGAGCGTTTTGACCGCGGCTTGCAACCCCTCGGGCGTGTGAATCGCATATCCGGCTTCAAAGCTGTGCGCCGTATCGATGCATGCCCCCATGGGCAATTCCTTTTCCACCCCGGCGATAATCTCAGCAACCTCTTCGTAAGTGCGACCGATGGCCGTCCCCTGCCCGGCGGTGTTTTCTATCAGAATGGTCAACCCGTCGAGCCTCAATCCTGCCGCTGCCTTAAGGAGCGATTCCACACAGGTGCGGATGGCCTCCGCCGGCGCCGCTCCCTTGGCGCTTCCGGGGTGGGTCACCAGAAAGTCCGCGCCCAGCGCCACGGCGCGCTCAAGCTCGCGGCGGAAGGCGGCAATCGAGCGCTCGCGAATCAACGGATCGGACGACGCGAGGTTAATCAGATAGTTATCATGAATCACCACCGGCGAAAGGCCGTGCGCCCGCCGCGCCTGCTGGAACGATTCGCATTCCTCCGGCGTAGGGTCAAGAGTCCGCCATCCGCGCGGATTTGCCGAAAACATCTGGAAGGTGTCGCAGCCGATTTTCTTTGCATGATGCGCGGCATTCTCCAACGCTCCGGCAATCGACGTGTGCACGCCCACCTTCATCTGAAATTCTCCACAAAGGTAACTTTTTGATGGTAACAGAGCCGTTTGAAATGCGTCAACGAACGTCTAATCGGCAAGCTTTCTTAGAGGCAAGCGGAAACCGGGAAATAGCGGCGAGGTCAGGTCATCATTGACGGAAAGATGGGCCGTCAGCTCAAGCCCCTCAGCGCTGCGGCGATAGATGCCCGCAGCGGGACCGTCGGTATCGAGGATCCAATACTCCTGCACTCCATATTTTCCATACAGCTTCAGTTTGATCGTGCGGTCCACCCGTGCAGTGCTCTCCGACAATACCTCAATAACAAGATCGGGCGCTCCTTGCACGTTCTTGCTCGTCAACAGATGAGACCGGGCGCTCGAGATAAAGAGAAGATCGGGCTCGACGACATCAAATTGGGAAAACACGACGTCGAAAGGCGCGCCAAAAAGTTCGCCAAGCCTATTGCTTGCAATAAAGGAGCCGAGCACGATGCTGAGCCGCATGATGGCCCGCTGATGCGGCGTCAATGGGGCAGCCGTCACAAACATTTCTCCTTCAATAATCTCACGCCGCTTGCCGTCTTCGGGCAGCAGGCAAAGGTCATCGTAAGTCAGGCGGGTATCAACCGGCATGATGAAATTATACCGAATCCCTTACCAAATCGCACACCGCTCGTTTTCCGGGCGCACCATTGCCTCTCCGGCCCTGCACCCGAAGGCTTTGGCGAAGGCGGGCATATTGGAAAGCGGGCCAAGGACGCGGAACCTGGGCACGGGGTGAGGGTCAATGTTGGTCAACATGCGGGCGTATTCGGGTCGTAAATTCTCCGCCCAACTGTGCGCGTAGGCGAGAAAGAAACGCTGATCGGGCGTAAAGCCGTCGATATCTTTCGGCCGAGGCTTCCCTGCCAGCGACCTCTGGTAAGCAGCATAGGCGATGGTGAGGCCGCCCAGGTCCGCGATGCTTTCACCCTCAACCAGTTTGCCGTTTTCGTGAAGCTTGTCTTCGACCTCGAAGGTGTTAAATTGGTTCACGATGCAGCCCCCGCGCGTTTCGAACTTCTTTTGGTCGTCGGGAGTCCACCAGTCCTTCATGTTGCCCTGAGCGTCGAACTGGCGTCCTTCGTCGTCAAACCCGTGGGTCATTTCGTGGCCGATGATTGCCCCCATGGAGCCGTAGTTCGTGGCGTCGTCCGCCTGAAAATCAAAAAACGGCGGTTGCAGAATACCGGCGGGGAAAACAATTTCGTTTAATTGCGGGTTGTAATAGGCGTTGACGGTGGGTGGCGTCATTCCCCACTCCGTGCGGTCCACAGGTTTGCCGACTTTATTGAGATCGCGGTGAAATTCGAACTCATCGGCGCGGAGAACGTTTTCGACATACGGTCCGCGCGTGATGTCCAGGGAGGAATAGTCGCGCCACTTGTCGGGATAGCCGATTTTGTTGGTGATGGCTTGCAATTTGATCAAGGCCTGCTTGCGCGTCTCCTCGCTCATCCAGGGAAGCTGCCGAATGTCGTCGGCGAGGGCCGCTTCCAGGTTCTTCACCATGGTGAGGGCCCGCCCCTTGGCTTCCGGCGGGAACGCCTTCTTCACATACACCTGGCCTAATGCCTCGCCCAGGGCCCGGTCCGTGTATCGAACGCAGCGCTTCCAGCGGGGCAGAATCTCCTTTGTCCCCTGAAGAACCGTGTTCTTAAAATGAAAATCTTCATCCACAAAAGGGGTCGATAAACTCGAAGCCGTGCCGTTGATCAGGTGCCAACGAAGGTAAATCTTCCAGCTGGCCAGGGGCTGCGCGGAAACCATCGTCCCCATTTCTTTGAAAAAGCCGGGCGCCGTCACGTTGACGTCGCCTTTGCCTGCGAGGCCGACGGCGGTAAAATAGTTTTCCCACGGAAAATTCGGAGCCAGGGTTTTCAGGCCGTCCTGAGGCATGCGGTGATAAACATTTTGAGGATCGCGGCGCTGCACTTCGGTTTCCGAGGCCTTGGCGAGCTGGGTTTCCATGTCCATGACGGTTTGAGCTTCGGACGCGGCCGTAGCCGGCGGGTCGCCCATCAGCTCAAACATTTTAGCGACGTGCTTCTGGTATTCGTCGCGCTGCGTCTTGGACTTTGCATCTTCACGCGTGTAGT
>JASHTO010000655.1 GCA_030040515.1 Terriglobia bacterium | reverse complement strand
TGACGCTCGCAAGAGCGTGGGGGTTCGAATCCCCCCTTCCGCACCAAACTCCTGGACACTTTCGAGCAAGCCACTTCCCCTTCAGCAGCCTACGCTCTGAAAAAGCCCTCGAAATCTACGCCTCGACTGTCCAGCCGTGGACAGTTCGTGCTCAGCTTCGTTCCCACCCAGCGCCGTCTCGCCTTCTCGTTTCGCCTCCCCGACACACTGCAACTTCGGCTTGTGTCGGTCTACCGGACAAATAGAGGCTGGGGTGTCGACTGGCGCGACGAATTCGGTCTACGCCACCGGTGCTACGTGGGTAGCGAGGAAGCGGCCAAGCGCTTTGACGCGGACTTAGCCGAGAGCACGTTTCGCGCGCGGTCCGCGCTGCGCAAGACGATCGTGGAACCGGTGTTCGGGCAGATCAAAGAGGCATGCGGTTTTCGCCGCTTCCTGCTACGCAGCAAAACCAAAGTGGAGGCTGCATTGCCAGGCATTACACCGCCATGCGAGCGCGCCGCCCGGAAGCGTGGCGGCGGTGCTATGGCTGGAAGTTCAGGGAGGAGGGAATGCCCTGCAGTTTTTCAATTTCCTGCTTCGAGGCGCAGACGCCAACCTCCAAGCGGTGGCGCACGATCTCTCCCGGCTCAAGGAATTTCAGATCACCCCGCTTACGGGCCTCTGCCCGCGTTTCCATCCAGCAGTTTGCCGGCTCCAGAGCGACCGTATAGACTCCTTGCGCGAGCATCTTCCACTGCCACAGATGAGGTAACTCTCTCGACGGGTATCGGACGTAGGCGCCGAATGGACTTGCACCGCCGTTGATTAAGGCGATCGTCACGTCGCCGTTGGCGTCGGGGGCAACCTCGTGCCGGAAAACGAAATCTTGATAGCCAGCCGTGGGATTTTGGAAACGGCGATAGAGGTCAGCGTCCTCAACTTTCTGCCGGTCAACCGTCACCACGCTTTTCGTCGGGGAGAGCAAGACCGTTTCCTCACTCAGCAGCGGGAACCCGAAGTTAAGGTGGTAAAGCATCATGAAGGGAGAGGAGGTGTGACCTTCGTTCTCGATGGTGTCTTCGACGGTCAGGCAGTTGGTGCCCAGCCGCGTCGAGATCTTGCGGGCCATAGTGAGCTTGGGAGTCATGGAAGTCGTTTCCGAGACCTTGCCTTGCACCCACATAAGGTACTCATCCTGCTGCCACTCGCCGTCAGCCAGGACGTTGCGCGCGGGGATATAGCTAATGCGTCCGTGCTGGCCCAAGCTTTCTCCCTGATCGGTACATGCGGGTCCGAAATACGTCAACCCGCAGGTGGTGAGCAAACCCCCGGAAAAGCCCCGAAGCCAACCCCTACCGAGCGGCTCGAAGAACGCCGGCGCCAGATCGCCGGTGCCGGAGCGCCAGCAGAGCGAGCGCCCCGCAAATTCCGCCTCCGAAATATCCATGCCTCGGTCGGGCAAGACAACGAAGCGGAACCCCGTCCCGGTGCGGACCTCTACGGCGCGAACCCCCGCCTCGTTTCCGTCGTTCAGTGTGGACGTGCGAACGCCGCCCAATTGCGAGATATCACCGGCTCGCTCCATTAAATCCTGGCGCGTCCAGGTCCTTCCGAACAAAGTGGCCATGCCGTCACGCTCCTGCTGCCTTGCCATTCCCTTCGACCCAAATCAGCACCGGTTGGCCACCAGAAGCCAGACGGCATTGCTGGCGGAAGTGGCGCTGCGCCATACTTGATCGCTTGCGGTTGGATTGCGCTGCCGAATGCGAAGGCAATATTAATCAAAGGATTCAACAACCCGCAGATTATACATGCAATCAAGGCCGCCCTGGGCAGTATCCTGTTTACCTCTCCTGTCGGCTGTTAACTGTGCTCCCACCGAAGCGCGAAGCCTATCCCCCTAGCTTCTTTAGCGCTTCTTCCATCGCCGCAATGAGGCGTGGCGTATAGTTATCCCACTGCTTGAAGAAGTTCTGGTGGCGCTCGAAGGCCGTCCCCCCGGTGCCTTGCGACTGAGCTGTCCTGTAGTCGGCTTCCATCAGCAACTTGTCAATGGCGGGGGAGTTCAGCTTCTTCAGTACGTCTGTCATTTCGGGCCAGAGCCATACGGTTTGATAACCATGAATTCCTTGCCATGCGATGGTAGCGGCCAGGAAAGCACGAAACTTCTCCTTATCCACATGGTCCTGGGAGGCTGCAATGAATTCCACGTAGGCGGCTCGCATCCGCATCTCATGCATTAGGTCGGAGACGAACCGTTGTGGACTGCCAAACAAGAGCCCGCCCAAGCGGCCGGGGACCAGATCCTGAGTGCGTAGGGTCCCAAGTTTGTCCGCCATCGCTCTCATCTGCTGCGTATCCTTTGCGGCCAACGCTTGCCAGGCGTCAACCAGCAATTCACCCCGCCCGCTCAGCAGCTCGCCGGCAAAGTGAACGTAGTCGGTCTGCGATACCGGCTGCCCCTGGGCGCCGCGCGCAAAGGCGAAGGTGTTGGGCAACTGCACGCAATGGGTTTGCGCATTGCCGACCACCCCGCCGGGAGCGCGGGCCCCACCCGCCTTGAAGGCAGTGTCTCCTCCAAAGTTGGTCATCGGAAACGACGGCTCGCCCTCGATCGCCCCGTAATTGAACGCCAGGGAGGTGGGCGCGAGCCCCATTTTCTCGGCGAGCTGAAGATCGGTTCCATTCGGCGGCGGGTCCATGGTGTGAATCGTGATTCTCCACGGGCTCGGGTCCGCCTTCTTCAGTTTGGTGAGCACGTCCTGGGCTTCGGCGGGGGTTCCCCAAGCGAACTTTCCGGTGGCGTAGTAGCGGCAGTAGGCTTCCCAGCCCACGTGCATCCAGTAGCACAACTCAATCCCGGGACGCAGCCGGTTGAGCATCCGCCGATGCTCCATGAGCAGATTCACGAATTGGTCGTTCGTGGAACCTGGGTAACCGCCCGGGTCGGAGTCAATGATCACCAAGGCATCCATATTGGCCAAGGGACGAAGCAACTCCTCCCGCCACGCGATCGCCTTGCGCAAGGCCACGGGGTCACCGGGATTGAAGTAATTCAGGCTGGCGTAAAAGTACCTTTGCTCGAAGGTGTACTGGGAAGCGACGGAATTGTTCACCACGGTGTTGGGGCAGAGAATCAGGAATACACGCATGCCAAACTGGCGATGCAACAGTTCGATAACCTTTGCGGTCGTCTCGAGATGGGCACGATCACTGGGGGTGGGCGGCTGCGGTATCGTCTCCAATACCGGCCAAATAGCCAGCATGTTGTATCCGAGCTTACGGAGGCCGTCCGCATAGCCTCGCCAGTCTTCAACTGTCCAGGTGCGGGCGGCGTAGGGGTGTTTGTAGGGCCAACCTTCGTGAATGTACATTCCCAGGATCGGACCGGGAGCCCCGGGTTCATGGTCCGTGACGAGCCGCGGCGCGCTGCTCGCCGGCTGAACCGCGTAACCGGCCGCCGCGGCCATGAGCTGCACAAACCTTCGTCGCTTCATATACACCTCTCGTGTTCAACCCCGCGCGGGACCATCGGACGGACTGGCGCAGGACTCGGAGTTTTCACCGATGCGCGTTACCATTTGCGAACGGGGAGGTCCGTGATCGTTCCAATTGGTGCTCTTCCAAAAAGCTAATTTGGACAAGCCTGGTCGTCGATCGCCGCAGCAAACAGCTACGGCATCCTGGCTGCGGTTTTTTGCAAGGCCGAAAGTAACTTAGTCGTGAACTCCTCATTGTCACGGAGGTAGGTTGTCAGGTCGCCGTGGTCCGTCAGTTGCAAGCTGCCCCCCGGCATGTGTTCCAGGCGCAGGCTGAGCACGCTGTTAATCTCCGGGGAATTGAGTTTCTCCAAGGCTTCGAACAGGCCCGGCCACACCCATCGGCCCTGGTAGCCGGTTTGCCTTTGCCAGGCCGCGGCGGCCGATACAAACCCAGCCAGGGCGGGCTTAACGTTAACGCCCTTGCTCGAGGCTTGCAGAAAATCTTCATACGCAGCCGTCAGTTCCAGTTGCATGACTAGGTCATTCATGAAGCGTTTCGGATCGCCGAACAAAAGGCCGCGGAGGCGCCCAGACGTTGTTTCCGCTCGGGTGAGAGGAGGGTCTTGCGCCCACAAAAATGCGTCTCTGGGGCTGCAGCGTGCCGCGTGCGCGAAACTGCTGGCGCACGCGCCGCACCGCCGCCACACAGAAGCCCGCAAACCGCGTGCGCTCCTGCGTGCTCTTGCCCTGCTCGTAGAGTTCCAAAATGCGCTTGCGGAGGGGAAGGGGTATGGCTCACATGCCCCCAACTTGCCATAAGCTTTTGTATTTGGTAAGCTACATTATTTATGGAAATACTCTAAGCCGAAGAACCAAGAAAAAAGAAATCAAAAAATGAAGGTTGAACCTGCGATGTTGATGAAAACAAAGGGCGATTTTTTTGAGCTCTGGTCGAACCTGCGATGTCATTTAAAATAAAGCGTTTACTGTGACAAACCTGCGATGTTTTTGAAAATTAAGCCCGTTAGCGCATTTCGTAACCGCGCTCACGATTTCAAAGCATCAGCACCCCGATTTTCTTTTCGGGGCCGGCTCGATGACCGGCGGTGCGTATCGCTTCTTCGGATTCGGATATTCGTTCCGGTTTCAGGCCTTCCACTGAGCGGGGCGGTGATTTTGAGTTCTTTTTTCTAAGTGCTTCTGTAGTAAGGCTGTTAGTAAAGGAATTACCACGGAGGCACAGCGAAAAGATAAAAGATAATAGAACTGCTCGAAAAAAAGTTTTGCAGGGGCCTTGACAGTTTCAAAATGCTCCGTTAGAATTAGCAATTGCTCTGAGAGACAAATGCTCGCCAGAGTACGGCCAGTCGGGACGCCGAGTCAGGATTCCGAAAGACGGCGCCTTCAGATGACCTTCCCCAAAATGGGGATCCCGCCTTGAGTGGGAACAAAAAAGCTCTTTGACAACTGAGTTGAGCAAGCCACGTCAATCGAAGTTTTAGTATCGATCGCTGAGCGACGTTCCGTTCTTTTGGCGAAGAACGGGGCGGAGATCTCCTGCAGGGTTCGAAGGTGCAAACCGGAGGGCCGGCAGGGGAAACTCAAAAGATTAGCGTGCAGGCAAATGTAGCGTTCCAGTTTACCGGGGCGGCTCTTCCTGTACGCGAGCCGAATTCAAACGAGAGTTTGATCCTGGCTCAGAATCAACGCTGGCGGCGTGCCTAACACATGCAAGTCGAACGAGAAAGTGGGGGCAACTCCATGAGTAAAGTGGCGACCGGGTGAGTAACACGTAGCTAACCTACCCTCGAGTGGGGGATAACCTGGGGAAACCCGGGCTAATACCGCATAAGATCCTG
>JASHTO010000654.1 GCA_030040515.1 Terriglobia bacterium | reverse complement strand
GGCAGCGGCACAGGGTTGGCGGCGAGCCATGCGCCGATGGTTTGCACCGTCTTTCCGGTTTCCAGTGCCGTACCAAATCGCTGGCCGGAAGTGAATTGCTTGACCGTTGGTTGCGCCAGGTCCATGCGCTCCACATACTCGAAATAATCCCAGCCGGTTTTCGAGCGGTGAGACCGGAGTTGCGTTCGCACCTCTTCATGCGTGTGCAGCATCGTGCTCCTCGACAATGCGTCTCATTTCGTCCGCCACGTCCTGGCTGGTGGGTTGCAACGTGGGAGCGGCGCTGGCCTGGCGCGCCGCGTGCGTGCGCTCGATTTTTTCCATCATCCAGGCGGTGGAACTGACGTGTGGGTAGTCCGGCGCGGGCTCAGGCGCGGGCGGATTTTCGCGCTTCAGTTCTTTTTGATTGTGAGCCAGGCGTTCGCATTCCTTTGAGAGATTGACCGGGTCGTTCACGCCCACCGTGGGTTGCGCAAGGGCTTCAATTACCCTGTCGCCGATTTCGACAAACAGTTTCGAGCGGTCGCGCCGGAAGCGGCGGCACTGCAAATCTTCGCTCAGGTGATAAGCCAAATCGAGGTGCGTGTAGATATAGCCGCCAGGCGCGTGAACCTGGCAGCCCTCACGCACACGGCGTTTAAACGTTTCGGCGAACAGGCCATCGATGACGGATTCAGGAACCTTACGCTTGGCAATTTCCTCGGCGGGCGGCTGAAAGTACTTGAAGGCCGCCGCGCGCGTCATGCCGTTGCAGCCCTTCGCCTTTGTGTCCATATTATTGAAATCATCAATCCACACTGTGCAGCAATTACTAACGTAGGAAAGGCTTATCAGGCTGGTTTGTTCACCGTGCTTGAGGTGCGGGCCTTGGTGCCATTTCACCCGATCGTCAATCCCGGTATTTTCGCGCTGATCTTTGGGCGGACGCCAGGAAAGGCCGAAGTCGCGCTGCGCGTAGCGCGCGTATTCCCGATGGGGCGCTCTTTCAATTCGATTTCTGCGCGCGCTTCCCGGCTCGCGCGAAGTGACGGGCAAGACGCCCAGAGCGCCCATCGGGGTGTCGAGGAGCTTAGCCATCTCCTCCGCACGCCGCGTTACCACCCGTCCTCCAAAGTATTGCCGGAAGCGGCCGGCGTGATCGCTCACCAGGCGCAGGGGCGGCCAGTAGCGGCGCAGGGTTGATTCCGCCAGGTCCATCGCCTCATGGTCAAGGTCGACAGTGAGCGCCCAAGCCAGGATGCAGCTTGTCCGTTCGTCGATGATGGTCAGCAGGTGGAGAATCGGCTGGTCTTTGCCGTAGTTGTACACGATGCTGTGGTCGTGATCGTCGTAGCAGTAGCAATCAACTTCCCATTCGTCGATGCACCAGGAGTCGCCTGAAAATTCGTCATCGTAACGGCGAACGATAGCGCCCGCGCGGTCCCTGATTCCAATCTTCCCGATTCGGCGCGAGTTGTTTTTCCCGCCCAAACTCTCATTGATGTACCGGCGTGTGAACTGGCGGAAGGCTTCGCGGGAGGGAATACTGTAATCGTGACCCGCGCAGACTACGGCTTGCCGCTTCAGCATCCAATCGAAAACCATATCGGCCGTGGTGCGGTAGGATTTCCTTGACTCCCACAGCTCGGCGATTTTCGCGGCGGTCGCCCCATCGTAATTGTGCTTCCAATTTCCGTGGGGGCCGCGCTTGCCGGGCAGCGCAACTTCAAAGGGATTCTCGCCTCGGGAAATTGCCGATTCCAATTCGCGGGTGAGCGTCGCGGCGCGCGCCGGACCGCATCCAATCAGCGCCCCCATTCTGGCGTATGCCTCACGCTTCGAGCCGAGCCGGTAGAACTGCTTTCCGTGGTCAAGGGTGAATTCAGCCGCGGCCTCCACAATCTGCCGCGCGACTATGGCCTTTTCTTCTTTGCCACTGGCCTTCAGCCTGCTATAAAATTCCAGGTACGCAGCCTCATAGGGCGTAGGCTTGCAGAGCGGCATCTGGACGGGCTGAACAGCGGGACTATCCGTGCGGGCCACTGGCGGCTCGGGCGGTTGGGGCTTCTCGAATTCCGCGCGCTCGCTGGCCAGCAGCGCCGCGCGGATGGCGGGCTTGAGGTTTTCAACGATGAACAGTTGCGCTCTGTTCGGGCCAGGCTCGAACGGCCACAGGTGCGGCTCCGCCTTCGCCCAACGCAGGACAGTCTCTTTCGTGCAATGCTGGCCAGCATCACACAGCGCCTTCGCGATTTGTTTCGCCGTCGCGTGTGTCATCGCTTTGTTTTCGCCATTCCTTCTATGCCGAGCTTGCCGACTGCGAGGGCGCGGCGGCAGTCGTCACATAGGGCAAACTGTTCAAGCTCGTGAGAGCTGGTGATCCTGGCGAGCGCAACTAACCACTCCACAGTGAATATTTTTCGGGTACCATGATTAGCGCCATCGGTCTCGCGGAATCGCCTGGCACGGGTAATCTCATTCAACATGGACACAGTTATGGTTTCACCGACAGCGTTAGAAAGCTGCTTTACGATATCCTCCCGCTTCTTATCGCAGCGTCGGATTGCTCTACTAGCGAGCGCCCGGATTCGATCTTCGTCTGAGTTCATTTCGCCTCCCGAAATAGGGAACAGCTTTGGGTTGCCATAGCAATAGAAGCGCACTAATATTAGTAGACTTATGCAAGGGTTGTCAATCTGTTTTGAGGTGACGGGCATGGATTTAAAGAGCGGGGAACTGGCTAAGTCGGCAAGAGTGAGGAGAAAAATGACGCAGGTCGTCTGGGCGGCGCAACTCGACCTCACCCAATCTGTCATCTCACAATACGAGCGCGGGACCGTCGAGCCTTCAATTGAAGTTTGGCTAAGAATGGCCATCTTGGCGGGATACCCGAGCAACATCGAAATCTGGCGTCACGTCGGCCTCGACCAAAACAGGATCGCGGAAATGCTTAGGTTAATGCGGGATGCGAATGACGCTGTCGTGGAGACTGCTAGGGCACACTTACCCAAGCGAGATATCGCGGAACTCTCCCATCCTGAATGCATGTCTGGTCCGTTCGCCGACGAGCCCGTGGGCGGCTATCCCGAACACCTCAAAGGCCCCAGCCAGACGGTCGAAGAGTTTCTGGCTCGAAATAAAACCACTCTTGGTGAAGGGCAAATCGCTGGTCAAATCAAGCCCGAAAAACCAGCTAAAAAAGGGAAACCCAAAAAGAGGGCGAAGAAGTTAACCGCAGCGCAAAAATCTCGGAAACCTTCGGCCACTTAAGGCCGAAAGAAGTAGCGGAGCTACTCCGCGTCTCGACGTACACGCTGCCTGTGTGGCGGCGCGAAGGTGTGGGGCCGAAATTCTTGAAGCTCGGAAGACTTATTGTGCGCTATCCAGTGGCTGGCCTGCGGGACTGGTTGACGGCAAAGACTCATGGCGGCTCAACCGAGCTGTGCAAATTCCTGTCGAAGCGCCCGAAGCTCGCGCACGCAGAGGAGCATGAGCATGTGGCTTGACCAGACATGGAAGCGGGTGGAAAGGGGAACACAGATGCAAAACTCCAGAGAAGCGCCGGAGTCTCTTGCGAGGTTAGTGGAAGGGGAGAAGCTCGCATTGATGAACAGAGACCCGAAGCTGATAGCTCTAGATGCCCACCGGCTGGCGATACAGGCTATCGCCAAAGAGAAGCCCGAGCTTATTAAATCCTATCGCCTGGATGCGAGGAGCTAATCCAGCATGAAGAAATCCCGCAAACCCACGGAGAGCATTTGGAGCCCGCGCAGCCAGAAATCCATGCTGCACCAGCTTGAGCTTGAGGCGAAGCTCGGGAAGTGCCGCGAGCAAATCGCTTTCAGCGAGAAAAAGATTGCGCAGGAGAAAGAGACTGCGGCGAGCCAAACGGCGGTGACTACGGACGGCGGAAGCCATAACGTGCGGCTGGCGATGAACCGAACGCTCGCGGGCATTGAAGAGCGCAAGCGGGAGCTTGCGGCCTTCCGGGAGCGGGAAAAGTCTTTACAGGCGCAAATCAGGGCGCTCGCTCTATCCAGCGCCGAGGCCGCAAATCGCGCGAGTTTGCAGGGCGAGTTGGCGGCGCTGGTGATGAAGCGATTTGGTATCGACGCGGCGATTGACGCGGTGGTGGAAAAGTTGCGGGCCGCTGCGCAGCAGCGCGCGGAATTGTCGGCGGAAATCGTCAGGCTCGCCGGTCGTCTGGAATTCGCGGCAACGGCAGATTTTGACGAGGCCCGGTTTGCGGCCATTCTGAATTCACTTCCGGAAGACGTGGCGGCGCGGAGCCATGATTGGGTCAACTGGTTTTTCGGGCAGGAAAGCGCGAGGGAACTGCACACCGTTGGAGCCATGCGTTTGATAATTGCTGAGACGCTGGCGAGCGCCGGTGTATTCCGGCTAGGCGAAACGGCGATGCTCACCAGGCCGCAGATTGCCAATCTGCCGCCCGATGAATCGGCGAAGCGCATACCGACGCCGCAGGAAATGGAAGAGGCGGTTGCTCCTGTAAAACCCGCGCCAATGGGTGACCTTGAAGTGCAAGGTTTCCCAACAAGAGCATTAACAGCTTAGGAAAAAGTATGTTTGAAAGTTTTTTATTCGGTCTTTTGGTCAGAGACGGTCGAGATGAGCTAGGGGATGTGCTCGTCACACATCCCCTCTTTTTCGCCGTCCTTGAAATGCG
>JASHTO010000653.1 GCA_030040515.1 Terriglobia bacterium | reverse complement strand
CCAGCGAGGAGCTCTACGATCCCGACACCTCCGCCTTCACCCTGACCGGGAATCTGACCGGCGTCCACGGCGCTCCCACGGCGACGTTGCTGGCCGACGGCACCGGACATGTGCTCATTGCGGGCGGTTATGACGCGGAGGGATACCTGGCCGGCGCCAACCTCTACCAGCCGGATACCCTGACGCCCGCGAACCTTGTTTCCATCAGCGTCACGCCCGCCTCACCCTCCATTTCTCCCGGCACAAACCAGCAGTTCATCGCTACGGGCACCCTCAGCGACGGGACGACTCAGCAGATTGTCTCGGTAACGTGGAGTTGGTCGACTCCGGCGCACCTTATCTCCAACGGAACGACCGTCAGCAACGACGTGACCAACCCCGGAATGACGCTCGCCAATTCCAATGCCGGACCTGCCAATTTCGTCCAATACATCACCGCCAGTGCGGGGACCGTTCAGGGCAGCGCGACGCTCGAAATCCGCCCTACCGGGTTCGATTACACGGCGAATGGCAGCGGGGCACAGAACGACATGACTACCTCGCGCTACTTCCACACGGCAACGCTCCTGAACAACGGACTGGTATTGATCACGGGGGGCTGCACATCCCCTAACAGCGCGGAACTTTATAATCCCGCCACCCAGGCTTTCACCGCGACGGGCAGCATGAATTATGGGCGCTGCCAGCACACCGCCACGCTCTTGACCAACGGCATGGTGCTGGTCGCAGGAGGCAGCCTCAGCGGTATCGGAACTGCCGAGCTTTACAACCCCGCCACCGGGTCTTTCACCGTGACCGGCAACCTGAACGACGGCCGCTACTATCACACTGCCACGCTCTTGAACAATGGCATGGTGCTGATCGCCGGCGGAGAGGACGGGAACGGAAACATCTTAAGCAGCGCCGAGCTTTATAATCCGGCCACCGGGACGTTCACTTACACGACCGGCGACATGAACTTCGGCAACCCGAGCAACCCCTACGCGCGGTGTCTGCATACGGCAACTTTGCTGAATAATGGCGAGGTGTTGATCGCAGGCGGCGCCGGGAACAACTCTCCAGCCCTGAATAGCGCGGAGTTGTACAACCCTGCCACCGGAACCTTTGCGCTGACCTCCAACCTGACCACCCCGCGCGTCGCTGCAACCGCAACCCTACTGAATAGCGGACAGGTGTTGGTCGTGGGTGGCACCAGCAACGGCTTTGCTTCCGGCAACCTTACCGCCGCGGAGCTGTATGATCCTTCCACCGGCGCCTATACCGCCACCGGCAGCCTGGAAACCGCGCGCGGCTACCAGACTGCAACCCTGCTGAATGATGGCCTGGTGCTGGTGGCCGGCGGGCAGGACACAAGCAGCCAGCCTCTAACGAATGCCGAGCTGTTCGACCCCAGTACGGGAACCTTCTCCTACACGGCTGGCGGCGCCAGTGGCGGCATGAAGGCCTACCGGGAATATCAGACAGCAACGCTGCTCGTAAACGGTCAGATGCTGATCACGGGAGGCATTGGCACCGGCCAGAACACCGCCGAACTGTATTGATCTGACGCCCCGCCAATGGGTGTTGCATTGCCCGCCCATTCGGCGTAAGTTGTCGCTTGGACAAGCTTGAATCTTCAGTATGGGCGGCAACATGAGCATCAGACCAATGAAGCGCGTCGGGTTCCCAATCCTGCTGGCCATCGGGATTTGCGCAACTTCTCCAGGGTTGGCCCAGCAAACCGCGCCGCCCGGGCAGGCTCCCCCACTCCAGCCGCGCCCCGCTACCGCGCCGCCGGTTGCCGCGCGCCCCGTGGTTCTCGACGTTGTGGTGACGGACAAATCCGGCAACCCCGTCTCGGGTCTTCAGCAGCAGGACTTTACCCTTCTCGATGACAAGCAGCCGCAGCCCATCGTCGATTTCCATGCCACGGAGGGAACAAAGGACGTTCCCGTTCAGGCCCTGATGGTGATTGACGCCGTCAATACGCCCTTTCAGGGCGTGGCGATACAGCGCACGGGCATCGACAAGTTCCTGCGCGCGGGCGGCGGCGAGCTTCCCCTGCCCATGTCCATCATCCTTCTCACCGACAAGTCGGCCGGCCAATCCCCGACGTCTCAAAACGGCAATGACTTGGCCATCTCTCTCGCCGCCCAGGATGGCACTTTGCGCACCATCAACCGTTCGCAGGGATACTACGGCGGCGTCGAGTGCGACCAGATTTCCGTGAACGCACTTGAGCAAATCATCTCGAACCTGCAAGCGCAGGCGGGCAGGAAACTGCTCATCTGGCTCGGGCCCGGATGGCCGCTGCTCTCCGGCCCGCAGGTGCAATTGACCAGCAAGGACCGTGAAGGACTCTTCCGCACGGCCGTCGACCTTTCCGCAAAGCTGCGTGAAGCCCGAATCACGATCTATTGCATCAATCCCAACGGCCCCAGCGGAGCGATGCAGAGCGATTTTTATTATGAGGATTTTGTGAAGGGCGTGACGACCGCCAATCGCATGCAGAACGGGAACCTAGCGGCGCAAGTGCTCGGCGTGCAGACCGGCGGAATGGTGATCAACATGAGCAATGACCTTCCGGATTCCCTCAACCGCTGCCTGGCGGACCGAAAGGCCTTCTACACTCTCACCTTCAACGCCCCCGCGGCGGACCACCCTGACGAGTATCACACCCTACAAGTAAAGATCGACAAACCCCACCTCACCGCCCGCACGCGCACGGGATATTACGCACAGCCGTGATGACGTGGCGCGGGCTTCCCAGCCCGTGAACTGTAGGCGCGGCCCTCGCGGCCGCCCTGGGGCAACCACAAGGGTTGCCCCTGCAATTTCCCCGCGTCAGGAACCGGAGGCGCCCGCAGCTTTCCGCGCGGTCGCTTCATTCTCGACTGCAACTGGAGGTGTCTTCTCAGCCTGAGCCTCCGCCGGCAGCGTCGCGTCCTTCTTGCCCAACCGCTCCAGCCGATGCTGGTAGGCGGAGGTAGCGGAAGCCGTAACAGTTACCGATTGCGGCGTTGAGGCAGACAATCCGTTTACTGAGTCTCCGCTGTAGACCGCCACAAGGCTGTCCGTCCCTGCAGGCAGGCTGACATCGAGACTGGCGCTGTCTCCGTTGAGGGTTGCGGTCCCGAGGATGACACCGTTCGACAGGAACGACATGTCGCCACTGGGGGAGGCTCCGCTCGCGATCAGTTGAGCGGTCAATGTGACCGGCGTGCCTGCACTCAGGGTTCCCGAAGGTATGAATAGCTCGGTTACCGTCTGCGTTTTGTTGTTGAACACCGAATCGAGATAGGCAATTCGCAGACTCAGCCAGGCTAAAAGATAATTCACTTCACCGTTATAGCTACCTGCGGCCTCGGGGTTGGGCCAGACTTCCATTCCCAGCATCGGCCAGCGTGCGAAGTTGTTGGCCTGCGACTGCTGAAGCGAAGCCGCCTCTTTACTGATGGATGCAAGCCAGTTTGTGAAGACGCCGTTGGTTTGAAGAGCGTTCCACTGTTTCACCACGTCTGCCTGGAATCCGGGGTCGGCAAACCATTGCGTGTACCAGACCGCCTGAGTCTGCATCCAGGGAACTGTCGGGTTGACGATCTGCTCATAATTCACGTTCCCGGAACTGACGTCGAAGTCCCAGATGGGCCCCATGTAGATGAACGGATTGTTTTGATCTTTGTAGAGATAATCACTGCTGAAAAAATCTCCGCCATCGACATTGCCCATGACATCGTTGACAATATAGAAATTGACGGCCGAGGCTTCGTCAAAGTATGCGCGCCACCCCACGCTGGGGTCGGTAAAGTTGGCGGAGAACAGCGCATCTTCCGCAGAATCAACGTAGTTGGTGATGTAGGTCGTCTGCTGGGGGATCTCCGGATCCGGCGAGAAATCGGGATCAACGAGCCCGATGTAGACATTGTGGGGTGTCACGAAATTATAGTCTTCTGCTTGCCGCTGGTCGATTTCCATCAGATACCCGCCCGTGATCTCGGCGGGAGACGTGTCGGTTTCGGAAAGCTCGTTGATGTTCACGCGGTGATTGTCGACCGTAATGTCTTCGATCAACTGGTAGTCGCCTTCGTAAACGCCGTTCAGGTACAGCTCGACGAAGAGCGAGTGCGGGGCCCAAGGCATCAGCACGGAAGTTCCGCTGGGAGTGGGGATGGTTCCCGAATCTGTAGAGGGAACGGGAGTTTCGTTCAGATAGTCGCCTCCGTAGGGGATGGCATTTGCCAGCGCGGAAGCAGACCAGTCGCGCAGTAATGTCTTGTCGTCGTAGTTCGCGAGCAGTTGATAGGTTTTGCTTTTATCGCAGGTGGCCTTTCCGGAACTGGTAACGTAGGGACAGGCGAGCCCCATCGTAGCAAGCAGATCGATGCTGTCTGTCAGTGTCATGTGGTAGGGCAGCTTGGGCATATCTGCCGTGCTGTTGCCATGCACGTGAAACGTTGCCGTGTCATTGAGGTAGGTAGTGTTGCCGTCCGGAGAGGTAATGGTCACGGTTCCGGGGACGTCGACCGTCTTACTGACAATCGGCACGCCGCTCGTATTGATGTTGACGGTGGGAAGGTTAATCGCCGAGGTCGCTGGAGCAAAAGACGCATTCGAGATCGAGACGGTCACTTCAAGGGGTGCTGTCCGTTGCCAGGGTCCGGCTGTGACGAGAATGCTTGCCGCCGCCGTCCAACTCGTGTTCATGGACGGAGCGGAAGGCGGAAAGCCTTCCTGGCCGGCTGAGAGCGAGGCGCTGAGGTTCACAGTTCCCGAACCTCCGCCCATGAGCGTGGCAGGTGCGACAGTCATCCCTGACGGGAGGCCCGTTATAGTGATGACAATGGGGCCGGGAATGAGGAACGCATCGACCGTAACCGGCACTGGAACATTTTGCTGTCCGGGGTAGATGGTCAGTTGGGAAGGCGCTGCAACGATCGATAATGATGGCGGGGGAAGTAGGGCGCCGTGCGGCTTTGGAGATTGGCTTGCCGTTGCGCGCGGCTGAGGATCGGTACCGCATCCGGTGCTGAAGGTCAGCAAGACTGCCATCACGAGCCCTACACACCAACAATAGTGGGCACAACAGCGATTCTTCGTTTCCTTGTTTTTCCACATGCCCAAACGTGCATCTCGATGTTCAGGCTGATAAGTACGGGAGGAACCCATCCGCCTTCAGAAATAAGTCTTCATGATTTGGTACGGATAGTCTGACGAGGAAAGAACATCGAAAGTTGTAGATTCTTTACGTCAAATTTAATTTACAAACTGCTGGCAGCGCGCTCGGCAGAGATGCCTT
>JASHTO010000652.1 GCA_030040515.1 Terriglobia bacterium | reverse complement strand
GCGCGGCGAGAGAAACAGTGTGAAAGAGCGTTGGCGGACTCTGCATGCTGGTTGGAAGCAAATGTGGCTCCCGTCGTCAAGTCTGGTCCGGTGTGAGGCAGGGGTCTAGATGTTCAGTGTCATCTTCCTAATCTTGCTGTTGACGCCACATGCCGTAATGGGGATTGCGTGGTGGTTCTGGCTTCGGGCTCCTCTGCAGCGGCTTCCACAATGGCGCAGAACCCTTCTGTTAGTTGGCCTCCTCGCGGGTACTCTGAACGTTTTCACGTATTGGGGTTGGGTCGTATGGCTACAAATGCACTACACAACAGAGGCGTGGAAAATGCATGAACACTTCTGGGGAATTGCTCGGTGCCTCATTGTGGCAACCATCGCCGGAGGGCTCTGCGGCAAAGGGCGCGTGCAAATTGCAGTATGCGTCGCCGGAATTTTGGGGTTCTTCTTGTGGGTAACCACTGCGGTTGGGGTTTAGTGACACGGTTTGAACATGGACGAGCTAATCGAACGTTACATGACTTACCTGCGCTACGAGCGCAATGCCTCGCCGCACACGATACGCAACTATCACAGTGACCTTTTGCAATTTCGCGATTACCTGAAGGGCGGGAATCCTGACGCGGTCGTTGACTTGCAAACTGTCAACGCGCTGCGCATTCGCGGTTTTTTGGCGCATCTCTTCGAACGCGAGAAAAAGAAATCGTCGATCGGGCGAAAGCTGGCGGCCGTGCGGGCGTTCTACAAATTCCTGGCTCGGGATGGCGTGCTGGGGGCGAATCCGGCGGCGACGGTTTCCACCCCCAAGCTCGAAAAGAAACTTCCGCGCATCATGACGGAGGAGGAGATCAATACGTTTCTCGACGGCGTGGCCAAAGCCGTGGCGGAGGGCGCGCCGATGATGCGCCGCGACCGCGCCATCCTGGAATTACTCTACGCCTCCGGCCTGCGCGTGAGCGAGCTGACTGGCCTCGACCTGCGCAACGTCAGCTTTGGTGACAGCATGCTGCTGGTGCGCGGCAAGGGACGCAAGGAGCGCATCGTGCCTTTCGGCTCAAAGGCGGCACAGGCGCTGAACGATTACCTGCCGGTGCGCGAGAGAATTTTGATGGAGGCAAAGCGGCGCGGCGAAACGGCGCTCTTCTTGAACGCGCGCGGCGAGCGCCTGACCGCGCGTTCCGTCGATCGCCTGCTGAAGAAATACGTGAAGGCATTTGGGCCCCAGGTGAAAGTGAGCCCGCACTCGATGCGCCACGCCTTCGCCTCCCACCTGCTCACCGAAGGCGCCGACTTGCGCGCCATTCAGGAAATGCTCGGCCACCGCAGCCTGGCCACCACGCAAAAATACACGCAGGTTTCCATCAAGCACTTGATGGATGTTTACGACAAGACGCATCCGAAAGCTTAGGATTCAGGACCTAGGATCAATGATTAAGGTCAGACCGTTCGCGGGAAGTTGTTGTCCTTGCGGCATGCAGGAACGCCTTGGTTACTGAATCCTGAATCCTAGGGCCTGAATCCTTCTTACGAATCCTGCTCAGTGCGATTCATGATGGCGGTGGCTCAGGAACCATTCGCCAACCTCTGCCGAGGCTTCAGACAGCATTTCGAAAAGCTTCTTGCCCACTCTTATGCTAAAGACCAGGGCTTCGACGCCGGCCCAAACGGACAAACGCTCAACGGCGTGCGGCGGATCGTTCCAATCGACCTGCGGACGAGCCTTGATGCCCTCGGTTTGGTAACTCATCAAAACCAGCGCCGCGTAGAAAACCGCTCCGGCCAGCAACGCTAACTTCAAGAAACCAGTAAAGATCGTCACGATAATTGCGCCTAACACAGCATCCATCTCCTTCTTTTCCCTTCCTCACCCGGTTATTTAGATTCAAAAACCGCTGCAAGGGTTACTGCTCACACACGCGCATCATAACTGGCGCGACAGGGCCTTCGCCATGGCACGGTGGTGCCTTCGCCATGGCACGGAGGTACGGCAAGAGACTAGTACTCGGTGAGCACACCGGAGAACAAGCTTCGGACAAACGGTCGGTCGCAACAATGCCTGGAAAACTGACCAAATTGATTTGCCGCTCGAGTTATAAGCCCTTTGGGTTAGATAAACTCGCAGCCACAGTGTTAAGGTGTTAGAATGTGGAGGCGCGGCGGGAAAGACATCCGCATTTGATCACGTGCCTGGGAGATAGCCTGCTCCTGAGCGGATGGTGCAACGCAGAGGTTCCTCCGGCCGATGGAACGCTGCAAGTCAATGCCCTTAAACCTCTATTATTTCGACCCTTGCACCGTTGAGGCGGGCCTGCGACGCCTGAGCAAGCAGTATCGGCTGATTTCCATTCCGCGCAATGGCAGCGCCCTGCCGGAATGGAAACTGCCCGCGGTGCTGGTGGCGCACGCGAGCGAAGACGACCTGGATCGATTGCACGCGGCGGCGCCGAAATCCGACGCCTGGCGAATCATCTACCTGTTGAATGATAAGGCGCGCCCGCCCTCCAAACTGCAATCGCAGATTTTTGCCGTGCTTCCCTGTGAGGTGCCGGGCCTGGTTCTGAAGAAGACCGTCGAGCAGGCATTTGAGAGCCTCCGCGCGCAGGACGCGCACCTCCGCACACGAAATGAGTTGAAACGGGCTGTTTCCGACCTTGAAACACTCAACAAAATCGGCGTGGCGCTTTCTACCGAGCGCAACACCGATTCCTTGCTGGAATCGATCCTGAGTAAGAGCCGCGAGATCACCTCCGCCGACGCGGGTTCGCTTTATCTGGTGGAGGAAGAGGGCGCGGGCAAGCACCTGGTTTTCAAGCTCACGCAGAATGACAGCCATTCCGTCCCCTTCCGCCAGTTCACCATGCCCATTGACACGCATAGCATCGCGGGCTACGCGGCGGCCACCGGACAAATCCTGAACATCAAGGACGCTTACCGCATCCGGAACCTGCCTTTCCGGCTGAATCGGGACTTCGACCGCAAGTTCGGCTATCGCACCAAGTCCATGCTGGTTCTTCCCATGAAGAATCAGAAGGACGAGGTGATTGGGGTGTTGCAACTCATCAATTCCAAAACGCATCCCGCGGCAAAGTTGACGTCACCCAAAATGGTGAGGGAGGAAGTGTGCCCGTTCTCCCAGCAGAGCCAGGACCTGGCCTCGTCGCTCGCCAGCCAGGCGGCGGTGGCACTGGAAAACAACCTGCTCTACCGCGACATTGAAAAGCTGTTTGAAGGATTCGTGCGCGCCTCGGTGACGGCCATTGAATCGCGAGACCCCACCACCTTCGGACACTCGGAGCGCGTCGCCAAGCTCACCGTGGCGCTGGCGGAAGCCGTGGACCGTCTCGACTCCGGTCCTTACAAGGATATTCATTTCACCCGCGAGGACATTCGCGAGATTCGTTACGCGTCGATCCTACACGATTTCGGCAAGGTCGGCGTGCGCGAAGAGGTGCTGGTAAAGGCCAAGAAGCTCTACCCGCCACAGCTTGAGCTCATTGAGAAACGCTTCCAGTACATTCGCAAATCGCTGGAGCTGGAGTCGTTCCGAAAAAAGCTTGACCACGTGCTGCGCAACGGTAATCAGGGCTACGAAGAATGCTTCTCCCTCATCGAAGGCGGCATGAATCGAGAGTTGACCCACCTGGATGAATTCCTTCAGGACATCCTTCAGGCCAATGAGCCGACGGTGTTGCCGGAGAAGACTTCCCAAAACCTCCATCAGATCGCGGGTTGGAGTTTCCAGGATCCCTCCGGCCCGTCGGAGCCGCTGCTCACTCAAGACGAATTGCAGCTCCTCTCCATCACCAAGGGCAGCCTCAATCCCGACGAGCGGCTGCAAATCGAATCGCACGTCATCCACAGCTTCCGGTTCCTCAGCCAGATTCCCTGGACCAAGGAACTGAAGCGCATTCCCGAGATCGCGCGGGCGCACCACGAAAAACTCGACGGCTCGGGATATCCCTACCACATGAAGGCGGAAGATATACCCTTTCAATCAAAAATGATGACGATTTCCGACATCTACGACGCGCTCACGGCGCGCGACCGCCCCTACAAGCGCGCGGTGCCTGTGGAGCGCGCCCTCACCATCATCGGCGACGAAGTGAAATCGAAACTTCTCGATCCGGTGCTGTTCAATCTCTTCACTGAAGCGAAGATTTATCAACTGACGGCAAAGGATTAAGGTCAGCGGTTTGAGGCAGGTATACGAGGTAGGCTGCTCAAGGTCATTAGCCCGTGATTCGCTCAACCCCCAGCCACATCACGATGCAAACAGACACGATGACAATTGCGAAGACGAGCCGTTGGCGCGGTGCCATTGGTCGCAAGAAGAAGTAAGCCGGTAATGGAGCGGAAAACAAGGTACCCACAGCCCAGAACGTAAATGCGACGCGCGGAGCCTCCCACGCGTTCACGGCGTTCAGGCGAAAGTTGTCCTGAATTACGGTAACTGCAAGGGAGATAATCGCCAATTGCCAAGCCCAGAACTTGTACCGACCCGCGATTAAGGTCAGCATAGGCACAACAAATATGAAACAGAGGAAAGCAAAAATGGCCCCGACCCCGAATACCATGTGGCAGGCGTAAGCGATTCGAAGAAATGCCGGTCCAAACCCCATTGCCGCAAACACCGCGACGACACCTATCCAATCGCCTAAATGAAAGTTTTTGGGCCAAACCTCCACGGTTGTCCAACCTCAGCACTTGCGTTCTAGACTTTCGCAGGGCCGAAGCGTACACCCGGCTGCTTTTCAATGCAATTCGGCGCAAGGTGGAAAGGTATCAGCGGTGAAACCATGGAAAAAAGGATGGGTTCACCTGACGGGTATGTAATTTAGACCCGTTGCCCGGTTACCTTTGGCCAAGCCCTTTGTGCCCGCTGCCTTCTGCATGATCTCAATAGGGATGCCAGGCGTCCGGGGTTTGATAGACCATCACGCCGTGTCCGGCGGTTCGGTCTTCAAGCGTCAGGCAATAGAGTTTTCCATCATTGAAGGAAGCAACGAGCTTGTGCGCGGTTCCCACCCAGGTCAAATGCTCGCCTCCGCGGAAATCCGTGGTGGATATCCCAGCCGCGCCAAGTTGCAACTGCACATCCTGAGGGGAAAGGCTTGTGGTCAGAACCTGCGGATGCCGCTTT
>JASHTO010000651.1 GCA_030040515.1 Terriglobia bacterium | reverse complement strand
GCCCCACGCTTTACCGCGTCAGTAAGGATGTAGTTCACCAGCTTGATGACGGGCGCTTCCTCGGAAGCCTTCTCCAACGCTTCCAGGCTCAGCCCGCCGGCATCTTCATCCTGGAGCTCCACGCTTTCAGCCTGCCCCTCATCAATAAAATTGACGATTTCCTCGAGCTCTTTCTTCCGTTCCTGGTCCTCAACGCTGCCGTAATGCTTTTTAATCGCCTCCATGATGGCCGCTTCCGAAGCCACGACCGGTTCGATGTTGAACCCGGTCATAAACTTGATGTCATCCATCGCGAAGACATTGGTGGGGTCCACCATGGTGAGCGTCAGGGATGCCCCCACGCGGCTCAGCGGCAGCACCTGGTATTTTGTGGCCGTATCGATCGGAATCAGCTTGGTGATGCTCGGGTCAACCTCAAAGTAGGCGAGGTTGATGGAAGGCACACCATACTGGCGGGAGAGGACTGCCGTTACCTCGTCGTCATTCAGGAATCCCAGTTTCACCAGGGAATTCCCCAATCTTCCCCCGTTTGCCTTCTGATGCTCCAGTGCCTGCTTGAGCTGATCAGCGGTAATCAGGTTTTCTTTGAGAAGAATTTCCCCGAGCTTACCCGACATTCACGAACCCCCATGCTCCTGGCACGACCCGCGTGGTCCTTTGCCTTGCTACCCCTAATGTGACTTCACGGCAAGTGTCTGAAAGTCACGTAGTTAAACGCATCGTAAGGAACTCCACGCCGGTTGTCAAGGCCGATTCGCGGCCTCGGTGGTTTAGGCAGGGGGCATAACCGCCCGCAGGAATGTGTCACGCTTTGGCGATTGTGGCTGCCCCCCGTCCCAGGTGGTGTCACTTTTCAGCGCTCGAAGGTCCTCGCTCCGGGTAAACCAGTTGGAGGAAGCCAATATCGGCAAAAGCTAATTGACAACCTTCACATTGTGGAAGTACTATGCGTGCGGGTTATCCAAGAATCAATTGTCGGCATTGATTTTGGCTGCGGCTGGTGAAGGCGCGTCGAGCAAACCAGCTATCCGGAAACACGCTGGCCGGGCTTCCTTCCGCATCCGCGCATTTTCCAATTCCAATAAGGAGAATCCACACATGCAAAATACCGTTCGAAGGCTCCTGGTCGGCGCCGCTCTTGCCGGATTCGTGGCAGGGACCACGGCGATTGCCATGGGGTCACCACGTCCGGCAGATGATTCGAAGTCGACTCAGACCAAAGTCGAAAAGCACTGTTGCGCCGGGAAGAATTCCTGTCAGAACCAAGGCGGCTGTGGCGCGACGAAGGGCAAGAATTCCTGCGCCGGCAAGGGCGGATGCAGCACCAAGACCAGTTGCAAAGGCAAGCCCTGCAAGGATTAGGCCTTGGGAGCAGGTTGACAGCGTACGGGCGGCTAGATGCTTATTCCGCCCGCCGCCGGCTTACAAGCTCGAACCACATCCGAAAACCTCCATGCCCGCGAACCGTTTCAACGGAAACTCGGACTACGGCGTGGGCATTGGCCTGCGCGTTCCTCATTACCGCCACATCTTCGAGAAAAAACCCGTCGTCAGTTGGTTTGAAATCATCTCCGAAAACTTTATGGTCGATGGCGGCCTGCCGCTCAGGAACCTCGACCGGATTCTGGAGCGCTACCGGGTGGTGCAGCACGGCGTCTCCATGTATTTCGGTTCCGCCGAGCCGCTGAACCGCGATCACCTGAAGCGCCTCAAAGCCCTGGTGAAGCGCACCAACACGCCCTGGCTCACCGACCACCTTTGCTGGGGAAGTGTGGACGGCCGGTATTCCCACGACCTTCTGCCCATGCCCTATACGGATGAGGCCGCCCGCCGAGCCGCGCAGAAAATCCGCCAGGTGCGCGACTTCCTGGAAGTGCCCATCGCCGTTGAAAACGTCAGCAGTTACGCGGAATTTCACGTTTCCGAAATGACCGAATGGGAATTCCTGAACGAAGTCGCGGAGCGCGCTGATTGCGGCATTCTTCTGGACGTGAACAATATCTACGTTTCCTCGCGAAACCACGGCTTCAACCCCTACGATTACCTGAACAGCGTCCCCGCGGAGCGCGTTGCACAGATTCATATTGCCGGACATTCAAAGTTTCAAAAATACATATTAGATACACACGATCACCCGGTCATCGACCCGGTGTGGGGACTTTACGCGCGCGCCATCGAGCGCGCCGGACCCACGCCCACGCTGCTGGAATGGGACGACAGAATTCCCTCCTTCGAAGAAGTCCACCGCGAAGCCCTGAAAGCCAGGCGCTACCTTCCCGCCGAGTTGAAGGCGGCGTCATGAACCTGGCGCAGATTCAGCGCGCGGTTTTCGAGGTCATTCGCCAGCCCCTTACGCCGTCGCAACATCTCCGCCCGCGTCTGCCCGATGGGCGTTCCACCCGCAAAATTGCCAGAGCCATCATCAAGCCCAATGACCGCCTGACTTCCCACGAGCGCCTGGAAATTTACAATCAGCAGTATTGGTTCAGGATCCTGAGCAGCTTCGCGGAAGATTTTCCCGGCCTGCGAGCCCTGCTTGGATTGCGTCAATTTGATAAACTTTCCGTCGCTTACCTGGCGGAAAATCCTTCCCAATCGTTTACGCTGCGAAATCTCGGG
>JASHTO010000650.1 GCA_030040515.1 Terriglobia bacterium | reverse complement strand
GCTGCTTTTTTCAGGGCGGCGTTCACTTCAGCGGCGGAGGTGGGCTTCTCGACCTGCGCTACGAGGTCCACCACGGAGACATCGGGAGTGGGCACGCGCATGGCGTAACCATCCATCTTGCCCTTCAGTTCCGGAATCACCAGTCCAATGGCCTTGGCCGCGCCGGTGGTGGTGGGGATCATGCTCAGCGCCGCCGCTCGCGCGCGCCGCAGGTCCGAGTGCGGCAGATCGAGAATGCGCTGGTCGTTGGTGTAGGCGTGCACCGTGGTCATCGACCCGCGAAGGATTTTGAAGTTGTCGTTTACAACCTTCGCCGGCGGGGCCAGGCAGTTCGTGGTGCACGAAGCATTGGAAAGAATGTGGTGTTTTGCGGGGTCGTACATTTTTTCATTCACGCCCAGCACGATGGTGACGTCCTCACCCTTGGCCGGCGCGGAGATAACAACTTTTTTCACCGTCCCCTTCAGGTGCTTCCGGGCATCGTCGGCCTTGGTGAACAATCCTGTGGATTCAACCACCACCTGGATGCCGAGGGAAGACCAATCGATCTCCGCCGGGTCTTTGACTTTGAAAACGCGAATCGACTTGTCGTTGACTTTAATGCAGTCCTCGCCGAAGCCAATCGTGGCGTTACAAATCCCGAAGACCGAGTCATATTTCAACAGATGCGAAAGGGTCTTGGGGTCCGTGATGTCATTGACGGCCACAATTTCCATTCCTGGGTCGTTCAAGGCAGCGCGGAAAAGGTTTCGGCCAATTCGACCGAATCCATTGATTCCGACCTTAACAGGCATGATAGCTTCCTCCCGTTCAATTCAGCAGATTTGGGTCAAACGGGAGATTTTATGCGGCATTGCGAGGTTAGTCAAAGCTAATCCGTTGGGAGATCCCCCGGCTTTGCCGGGGTGGCAGTCGGGGTTTGACAGGTCCGGGAATCAGCAAGTCGTGGGCTTTAATCGTTTCGAACGGACCCCTCACCCCAACCCCCCTCCCCCTCTTCCCTCTCCCCAGGGGAGAGGGAAGAGGGGAGAAAGGGTGATCGGGTGAGGGGTTTCTTTCTGAGGGTGGCGGTCAGGCCCCTTTGAGGGGCCAGCCACCGCAAAGCCTCCGGCTTTGCCGGAGGATGATTACTCACACGCTTGTGGTGTCTCGGCTTGAATCCTGGGCCCGGCTTCTCACATTGTAGCCCGATGCCAATGGCTGTAGCGGCGCTCTATGGCGCATTGTGCGGACTTGTCGTCGGCCGACGGACAAGCCCCTGCGACGGTCGATAGACGGCCGCTACGGACCAGGCAGTCAGTACTGTTTTACGCCCACAACCTGATCGCCGTCGAAGGTGACGATCAGCACGTGAGGAGGCGTTCCGTAAATCCAATCCTCCTGCTCCGACCCGTCGCGAACCTCGCGGACACGCCGGTCAGGAGTGCCTTTTGCGGAGAGCACGGCGTCGCGGTCCATTCCCACAATCACTTTGTGGTCCTTGATGGCCTGCTTGATTTGTGGCGGCAAATTGGGCGAATACAGCACCGTGGGCGCATGCCGCTCGAAATCGAGCACGTTGGAGAGAACCTTTTTCACCTCCGGAACGGTCATGTCCGGAAGGGGGCGGCCAAAATCCACCGTCACCGACGACCCGAATTCCTCATATACATCTTGTTGCTGCTGGTCGACCGGACCGACCGTGCCCCCCATATCAATTTCGATGTGCTGGTACCATTTCCTTCCGGACTTCCCGCCACCATTGACCTCAATGACCAGCGCCTTCTCCTTGAAATGGATCGCGGTAATTTCCGCGAGCGCGCCCGCCTTCATAGCCATGCCATTGACGCGCACTTCCTTTTGGGCGTCTGACTGGTCGAACTTGCCCGTGCCGTCCACGTGCACTCCCCTTTTCCCACGGGGAAGAGACACCTTGGTTACCGCCACTTCCCGCAACAAGCCGCGAATGATGTCGATTCGCGCGTTGCGATCCATCCCTTCCTTGGCAAATCCGCACGGAATCAGCAGGAGAGCAGCGGCCAGCCACAAGCTCCGCCTGAGCAGGTTTGCGGCGGCTTTTCCAACACGAGCGCGAATCGTGAATCCCCAGGCAGGCATGCGAGTCAGCCTCGATTCGATTCTTCCTCGCCAAGACTCGAATCTCTATTTAGGACGGGTCGGGACACTTTTATAGATGCCTTTTGGGAACGAAAAGTCCATGGCCGCAAACAAAATTCCGGTCGGCTCATTTCTCTTCGCGCGTGCGGTCCACCTGGTCAGCGCGAACTTCCAGTCCCGTGCTGGAGATGGCAAAGTTGATCACCTGTCCGCCCAAATGTGTGAGTGAATTTTCAACGGCATGTTTGGTGCCCGGCCGGACCATAAAGACCACGCACCCTCCGCCGCCCGCGCCGCACACCTTGGCCGCGATGGTTCCGTGCTTGCGCGTTTGCTCAATCATGCGGTCGATGCGGGGCGTGGAGATGCCCTTGAAATTTCGTTTGCGATTCTCCCACTCGAGCGCCAGCAGGTCCGCAACGTCGTTCCAGTCGCGCGCCAGCAGCGCCTCGCGCATCTGGCTGGCGATGGTAGTGATTTGATCGAAATTCTTCAGCACGCGCTCGTCGTTATCGATGTGCGACTTCATGACTTCCCAATTGTTGATGGCGGAATTGCGCGGCTGGCCCGTGTAGCAAAGCACGAATCGCTTCTCCACATCGGCGAAGGGCAGGGGCAGGCGCTCGGGCCTCACGCCATCGCGCTCCAGGTGGACGGCGTTGGCGCCGCCGTAGAGCGCGGGGAAATAATCCTGCCAGCCGGTGGGCACGCGGATGACGATGGCCTCCACGTTTTTGGCAATTTCAAGAATAGTGCCCCGCGTGACGCGCTTTCCCGTGACGCGCGCCAAGCCTCCGCACAGAGCGATATTCAGCGCCGATGATCCTCCCAGTCCCGCGCCCGCCGGCACCTGCGAGCTGGTCTTGATATTCAATCCGCGCCGCGGCTCGAAGAACATCACCAGCTCCCGTAATAGTGGCAATTGCGATTTTCCGAGCGAGAGCCCCGTAAGATCTTCCCAGCTTTCCCGCAGGCCCTGGTCCTGCGAGGTGAGCACGATGCGCCGGTCGGCGCGCGTCTCAATCAGGCAGGAGGCATAACAGCGGATGGCGATGTTCACCGTCTGCGCGCCGGGATGAAAAAGATAAAGCGGCCAGATGTCTACTGTGCCGCCCGCCAGGTCCACACGCGCGGGTGCCCGCGCTTCAATTCGCATTCATTTGTCCTTTGGCATTCGTCATTTGTCCTTCGTCCTTGGCCTTGACACTCAAGGGGGACTGGGTCCGCGCTGTTCTTTGCCGAACTGCTTACCGGCAGCGGGCAGCTTACAAAGGACAAATGACCAAGGACAAAGGACGTCTTTCTACTGCTGCGTCACCTGCATCGTATCGTCAATGGAAAGGGTTGGCCAGCCGGCTTTGGCGGGATCCGAAGGAGTGGCAGTGATTTTGAAATGCTGGCCATCGTCCAACTCCGCAGTGTAATTGTAACCGCGCCGGTTCTCGCCGTTAAAAGTCAGCGAGCCGTCCTTCTGGAGATCATCCACGGAAGCATAGGATCCGTGACTCGCCAGGTACATCCGCTCGGCCTGCCCGATGTTCAGCAAGTCGTTCTTCACACCCACCACGTCGATCACCTCTTTGGGAGGCTGCCCCGCCGCAGGTCCTTGCGTGAACTGCGCTTTCACGACGAACCACACGATCCCTGCCACAATAACCAAACCCAAGACCATTCCACCTGCTTTCATAAATTCTCCTTG
>JASHTO010000649.1 GCA_030040515.1 Terriglobia bacterium | reverse complement strand
CCGCTGGACGAAACGAACATCGAGCGGTTCACGCGCATGATTCAGCACATGAGCCTCCACACGCAGTTCATTCTGATCACGCACAACAAGCGCACCATGGAGATTGCCAAAGTCATGTACGGCGTCACCATGGAGGAGCCGGGCGTCTCAAAACTGGTTTCCGTGCGCTTTGAAGCGCTGGTTCCGGAGCCCGTCGGCGCCGTGGCCTGAGCGCTCGGCGCTGGATGGGTGATTTTTTCCCACCTTGCCCGCAGCCGCATTTCATGCGGGTGTGACCAACTCCAAATATTGTGCGGCTAGTTTGCTCCTACCCCGCAGGAAGTAGTCCGCAGGAAAATTTTCCTCGCCCTTTTTTGGTTGACATCGTTCCGCATTGCTTTAGAATATCCCTCCTCTGAGCCAACATCTATGATTTCCACTCGACAAAGTGTTCTTCTTCAATCCAACCTGACCGGCGTCCAGCTTTTTTCACGCGGAAAGGTGCGGGACGTCTACGATTTGGGCAATAAACTGCTGATCGTCGCCACCGACCGCCTTTCGGCGTTTGACGTGGTAATGAACGAAGGCATTCCGGACAAAGGCCGGGTGCTCACGCAGCTTTCCTGCTTCTGGTTCAACCGCGTGAAGGGTGAGATTCGCCATCATTTCATTACCGCGCGGGTGGCCGAATATCCCCAGCAACTGCGCGCCTTCGCCGACCAACTGCAAGGGCGCTCGATGCTGGTTCACAAGACCAAGCCTTTCCCGATTGAATGTGTGGTGCGGGGATACCTGGTGGGCTCGGGCTGGAAGGACTATCAAGCCACGGGAAGCGTCTGCGGTATCAAGCTCCCCGCCGGCTTGCAGGAAGCCTCGCGCCTGGAGGATCCCATCTTTACGCCGGCCACCAAGGCGCAGACTGGCCACGACGAAAACATCACCTGGGAAGGAATGGTGGAACGCATCGGAAAAGACGCGGCGGCAACTCTGCGCGACATGAGCCTGGACCTTTACCGCAAAGGCCGGGAGTTCGCGGCGAGCCGGGGCATCATTATTGCGGACACCAAGTTTGAGTGGGGATGGAAGGACAATGAGCCGATCCTGATCGACGAGGTGCTGACCCCCGATTCGTCACGATTCTGGCCGGCCAGCGAGTACGCGGCCGGAAAATCGCAACCTTCGTTTGACAAGCAGTTCGTTCGCGACTACCTGGAGTCCCTGCACTGGAATAAGCAGCCTCCTCCGCCACCCTTGCCTGCTGAAGTGGTGGAGAAAACCGCGGAGAAGTACCGAGAAGCATATCGTTTGCTGACAGGAGTTTCCCTCAGTGAGGTGAGCCCGCAGTAGATTGCGAACGCGTCATCATGGCCGCATGGAACTGGCTGGACTGCATTCTTGCCGCAATTGTCCTGGCTTCCGTCATCTCGGCCATGGTGAAGGGTTTCGTCCAGGAAATGATCTCCCTGGCGTCGGTGCTGATTGGACTGATTGTGGCGGCCATCGGGTATCAGCGCGCCGCGCTTTGGTTTGAGGATATCTCCAAGTCGCATGAGGTGGCCCTGGGCCTGGGATTTCTGGTCCTATTTCTTGGGACATCCCTCCTGGGCGCGCTGGTGGCGTTGTTGGCGCGCAAGCTGATCAAGACTGCGGGCATTCAGTGGTTTGATCGGTTTCTGGGTGGAGTCTTCGGCCTGGTGCGCGGGGTTTTGATTGATGCCATTCTGCTGATGGCCATGTTGGCCTTCGCCATCAAGTCCGACACCGTGCAGCAATCGAAGCTTGCGCCCTATGTGACCACTGGAGCGCGGGTGATTGCTCTCGTGATGCCCGGCAGTTTGCGCGCCCAGTTCCATCTGGGGTTTGACAAGTTTCACGACGCGCTGATTCAGCAGGACAAGGGATTGGCTAAACCTTGAGCCGTAATATTTGCAATTTTGATTGACCGGAGCTTTGCTGTGAAAGACCAACTTGAATCCCTTGTGAACCAGATGATTGAGCACGGGATACTCTATCTCGATGCGGTTTCAGAATTTGAGAAGCGCTTTATCAAGAAGATGCTGGAGAGGAACAACGGCAACCATTCCAAGACCGCCGCGGCCCTCGGTATTCATCGCAATACCCTCAGCCGCAAGGTGGAAGACCTGGGCCTTGACCACCGCCCCAAGCGACGCGCCCGCCACTGATGGCGAGTGACCACTGCCGCTGGATTCGCGGCTTTCACTTTGTCTACATACGAGAGTTCAGCGTAATTGGCTTCCTTGGGCCGCAAACAGAATATTGCTGTGGCGGGAATGGAGGCGCAGGGCGCCACGGGGGCGCCCCCCGTCTCGAAGAGATTATTTACCTGAGCCGTGATGAGCGGGCCGTCCCTTGGCGGGCGGTCTGTCCGGAAGGTCGGAAGAGACCTCACCCACAAGGGTTAAGATCATATTGGGAGTCGCGACGTAGGAGTCCAACGTCCCTTTGAAGAGCACCGAGTCATCCTTTGCCAGGTTCTTGACGTTCGGCTGAGTGGAATCCTTCAGCACGATGTCATAACCCTCCGACGACTTGGTATCGGGCAACACCGCGATATGAAGCAGGTAGGTGTTAGGATCATCGCCCTTCTCAACACTCTCTACCGTACCGCCAAAATTTTCGATGGGTTGACCCTTGATGGCGTCCCACTGCTTCTGGGCAGTCACGCCGCCCAGTTTTAGCGGATAAGTCAGGTCGTTGAATGCGTCCACCGTGTTGTTTCCGGTCTTGGCCGGCGGTGGTTGCACCTTGCTGACCGTAAAGCCAGCGGGTGGGTCGGTCTGTGTTGCGGCCTGCGCTTCGATGTCGGAAAGCCCTGTATCGGTTCCGTGATAGGCCAGATAAGTCTGGTTCAGGTATTTCTCCCAGGCGTCCACATTGGGATCCTTTGCGGCTTTGGCCAAAGCCAGGGCGTGCGCATAATACCAGATGCCGTTATCGTCATCGGGGGGCGTGGACAATAAATAAGCAAGCGCTAGGCGATAGATGGTGTAAACATCGCTCGGGTTATCGACTTTTGCTTGCTTTAGATAATTGATGGCGTCCGGGTATTTATTTTGCTGAAGTCCGACGAATCCAAGGGTGCCATTGAAGAGGGCGCGCTTGGATTTGACGTATTGATCGTAAGCTTCCTGCGTAACGTTAGCAGGCTTGGGCAGTTTTTGGACTAATTCCAACCCGTGCTGGGCGTTCGTCTGCGCCTGCGTGAGCTGGGTCGCCGCGTCCGCATCCGCCTTATTATACTTAAAGGGAAAAACGTAACTCAGGAAGGCCAGGGCGTCCAGATTGTTTGGATTGGCGGCCATAACCTTCTTCGCCGCGTCAATCGCCTGGTCAGTCTTGCCCAGTTTGTAATAGTCCTCCATTTCCACCGTATAAGCGTTCCCGATGAAATCAGAGTTCGCAAATTTCTGGATAAAAGCCTGGGCGAGGGCGATCTGCTTGTCAGCATCCTTCTCGCCCGCCATCGCATTAAACGCGTCATACTCATCCCGGCTCTTCCATTGCGGGCCAGAAGCAGCCTGGGGCGGTGCCTCGACGCGGGCGGTCAGGGTTAAAGCCGAGGAATGAACGGTCGCTTTTGAGGGTTCGCCCGCCGTGGCAGCGAAGGAAAAACTGACCATCAAGGTGAGGGTCCAGAGCGCAGTGGTCTTCATCATTGAACGACTACCTCATCGAGATATTGTGAATCTTTGGTGAACAGTGCGCACCCGTTGCCGAAGAGGCGGGACACTTGACACGTCTCAGACGCTTGAACGGTTCGTTGAACGGTCTGCGGTCCTTCGGGTGACTCTTTCCAAATATCAATTCTTAAGGGATTTTTCAAGTAAAATTTCATGCGGTTTTCTTACCCCACTCATTTCCCTTTTAAGTTGGATGCAGAAGGACCACCCCTCGTTGAAGCCAACATTGGATTTTTTCGGGATGATGGGCGCAAACGGAAACCGATGGCAAGCGGCGTTGAGATTTCCTGAGTGAAGCCCGTTTATGATTTTCGCGGCAATGCTTGCAGCCGTGAGCCTCTCCCTTCTAAAATCGCCGATGAATGAGAGATTTGTCACCGCGGGAACGGCTGGAACAGCGCGCCGAACAGGCGGAAGCAGCCTTCTCGCGCCGCGAAATTGAGAACCTGTGCAAAGAAACCGCCAAGGAGGTTCTGCTGGGTCTGGCGCGCAATCCCCATTTGCAGGAGCGCGACCTGCTTCGCCTGCTGGCACGCAAAGATCTGGCGCATGAAGTGGTTCGTGAGCTGGCGCAACACAAGGAGGTCCGTCGGAATTACAGCGTACAACTTGCTTTGGTGAGGCACCCCAAGACGCCGCGGCAGGTCTCCGTTCCGCTCATGAAGTTCCTCTATATCTTTGACTTGCTGCGCGTCGCCCAAACCCCCGCCGTCCCCACCGATATCAAAATGCTGGCGGAGGAGACCATCCTGAAAAAAATGGAGGGCATGCCGCGCGGGGAAAAGATCTCTCTCGCCCGGCGAGGCACGGGTCGCCTTGCCGCCAGCCTGCTGGTAGAGCCCGACCTGGAATTGATTCGCGCCGTACTCGACAACCCCAGCCTGACGGAAGGCAATTTGCTTAAGGTGCTCGCCCGCGACGGGCTGCCTCCGGTAATCGTGGAACAAGTGGCCCTGCACGAGCGATGGTCGCATCAGTACCACCTGCGCCTCGCGCTGATTCGCAACCCGCTCACGCCTTTCTCCCGCGTGCTGGCTTTCCTTCCGGATCTCGCGGTCACAGATTTGCGCGACATCTGCCTGGACCATCGCATGCCGGAGTCCGTGCGGAAATACATTAAGGCACACTGCGCCGCCCGCTTGAACAAGCAGCGCCGGATTCCTCCCGCCAGTGTATAGTAGTGGTAAGACTGGACTCTTCCGGAGAGCTATGCAACCTGATGCAGCCGGGCGACTTGCCAAACCTCTACGTTTCCCTACGCCTCGTCGGGAAACCAGCCCGCTTTCTCCGGTGGAAGCCCTTTCCCCGGCGTGGAACGAAACGGTCCATCTGCTTTTTGGCCCCTTTGTCGGCCGGCGCTGGATTTCACTCAGCCTGGTGTGCCTGTTCCTGGGCGGGGGGACGTCGACCGCGGCGTTCCAGTGGAGCTTCGGAGCGCTGCCCGTGGACCTGCACCCGACGGACCTGCTTCTGCGCTTTCGGGGAGTGATCGCCCAGCATCTCATTTTGATCGTTCTGGCCGTTGCCCTCAGCCTTGCTCTGGTTCTGGGCATTATCTACGCACGCTGTGTGATGCGCTTTGTTCTGGTGGAAGCTGTCATCCGGCATGAAGTCACGATATTCGCCGCATGGAAGAACCTGAGATTCCCTGGCCGATCGTACTTTCTCTGGCTGGTGGGGGTGGTGGGTTCGATCCTGGCGCTGGTTTCCGCAGTGATGGTCGTTTCACTTCGCTATCTGAGTTTCCTCCGCGCCTCGGGCCATCCCTCCTGGATTGCCTCGATACTTCTGGTAAGCGAATTGACGGTGGTGGTTTTCGTGGGTTTGGGAGTCGCCATCAGCATAACGCTGACGGATGATCTGGTTGCACCCGTCATGTACGCCCGCCACGTCTCTCTCCCTGTTGCGTGGAGTGAAGTTTGGGGAATCTCGCGTCGCGATACCGGCACATTCCTCTTTTACGTGGTGTTGCGATTCGCCGCGTCGATGGGAATTGGGATCATTGTGCTCTTCATTCTGTTCCCGGTCTTGATGGGGCTTTCTTCCGGAGCGCTGGTCACTGCCGCGCTCGTCATTTTCACCTTGCGCGCTTTCGGACTGGCGTGGGTTTGGAATCCCCTGACGGTTTTCCTCGGCATCGTTGCCCTAAGCGTCTTTACAGGTTTGCTTTTTGTCCTCCTCAGTGTGGTGGGAATGCCCGGCCAGGCCTTCCTGCAAAATTACGGGGTACAATTCATTGCCTCGCGAGTGCCTGCTTTGGAGGATCTCTGTCGCGCCTCGTCTCATCGTCGCCGGCGCGGTTGACGTTAGGTTTTGCATTTCCAGGCGCACCGTTTGCCTGTCGAGCTGGCGCATCTGTTGAATAAGAAGATGCGGGCCTCCTGCGCCGGCGAGGGAATGGTTCGGCTTTGCTCTTCCGCTGATGGTAGAATTCTGGGATATGGCGGGTAAGAGTACTTTCGCCTCGGTCTGCGCATTGGTGCTTTGGTTCGGCGGTTGTCCCCGGCGACAGGGTCCGGCCAGCGTTGTGGTTTATGTACCGGCGCAGGCTGTCGCGCCCACGGCTACCGCCAACCCTTCGGAAGTAATGGTGATCGAAGAGCCGGCTCCCCCACCCGCGCCCGAAGTCACGCCTCCGCCCGCCTCGCCACAGCCCCCCACGCACCCACGGCCGACACATCACGCGCCCGCTGCTGCGGCCTCCGAGCCGGACGACACCACCCCGCCGGATACTCCTGAGACGCCGCCCGCTGAAGTTCCCGCCCTCGAACCGCAGGAAAGCTCAGCGCAGGAAATTGCCCTTCGCGACGAGGTTCTGCGCTTGCAGGAAAGTGTCCGTCAGCGCATGAGCCGCCTCAACCCCGCCCGTCTATCCGCCAACGAGCGAAAGACGCTCGACGATGCGAGTACTTTTCTGTCGCAGTCCGTTCGAGCGTCTGAAAGTGGCGATTTCCAACGGGCCTTCAATCTCGCGCGTAAGGCCTCCCTGCTGGTCGCAGCGCTGGAATGAGTCAAATGTGTCAGCCGATTGCCCGGGAATACAGCAACCTGTTCAGCGGACATTCGGCAAGCCGCACCCCCGCCCTTAATGACTCGCCAATTCTTCGAAGCGCAGAAGGTGCCTCCCTTGATATGATACGTCAAAAAGGAGAGCCGATGGCAGACTTGGGTGCGGTGGTCATCACGGGAGCATCGACGGGGATCGGTGAAGCGTGCGCGCTGCACCTCGACACGCTGGGATACCAGGTCTTCGCCGGGATTCGCAAAGCCGCGGACGGTGATTCGCTTCGCCGGCGTGCGTCCGCGCGGTTCACACCGATTCGTCTGGACATCAGCGATGAAACGGAAATAACGGTGGCGGCGCGAAACGTCACGGAGGCGCTGGGCGGCGCGGGACTGACGGGACTGATCAACAACGCCGGCATTGTGATGGGCGGGATGCTGGAGTTCCTTCCGCTCGATGCCCTCCGTCGCCAGTTGGAAGTCAACGTCATCGGCCAGATCGGCGTCACGCAGGCCTTTCTCCCCATCCTGCGCAAAGCGCGAGGCCGCATCGTGAACATCGGTTCGGTGAGCGGCCTGATTTCCGGGCCGTTTACCGG
>JASHTO010000648.1 GCA_030040515.1 Terriglobia bacterium | reverse complement strand
CTTCCACTCACCCCGGCTTCGATGCACACAATGTTTTAACGGCCACGGTGATGCTGCGGCCCAACCAGGTTTACGGGCCCGTGCAGCAGGTAGAATTTTCTGACCGCATGCTCGCGGGAATCGAGAAATTGCCCGGCGTGCAATACGCGGCGATCACTAGCGCGCCGCCTCTCGCGCCCTTTAACGAAATTGAATCCGGACTGCGCGCCGACAACGGACCGGAAAACAGCGATATCGTCTCGATCAATTCCGTCAGCCCGAAATATTTTCAGACGCTGGGAATTCTACTGGTGGAGGGCCGATTCTTTGACGCGCGCGACGGCCGCGATGCACCGAAGGCCGCCATCGTAAATCAGACGCTTGCCCGACTGCTTTTTGCGGGGCGCGATCCAATCGGCCACCGGATTAATTCTGAAGCGACCGTGGTGGGAGTGGTGACGGACATTCGCCATCGCTCGCTGGATGACAAAGCTTGGCCTGAGTTGTTTCTCCCTTTCGACCAATCCCCTTCGCCCTGGATCACCATCATGGTGCGCGGCTCCGGCGACCCGTCGACTCTTGCTGCCCCCATCCGCAGTGTTGCGCAGTCGATTGATTCCAGCCAGCCGGTGTTCAACGTGGAGCTTTTGGAAAACCGCGTCTCAGAGTCCCTGGCGGAGCGGCGCGAGCGAGCAGCTGTGCTGGGCGCATTTGCGGCCTTGGCCCTGCTGATTGCCACGGTGGGAATCTATGGAGTTATATCCAATTCCGTAGCGCGGCGGACCCATGAAATCGGAGTTCGGTTGGCACTCGGCGCGGAGCAAAGCGATGTGGTGCAAATGATGCTGCATGCCGGCCTGCGGATGGCCGCCTTGGGCATGACCATTGGCTTGGTGGGCGCCCTGGCCATCACGCGGGTGCTTCGAACGTTTCTCTATGGAATTCAGTCCACCGACGCGGCAACTTTTTTCCTGGTGTGCGCGGTTCTGGGCGCGGCGGCTTTCCTGGCCAGCTATCTGCCGGCTCGCCGCGCGGCCCGCGTGGACCCTATGGTTGCGCTGAGGCAAGAGTGACTGGCACGGCGCCCACGGCCACTGCGGGATCAGAGATTGAAAAACAGATACCGCATCACCAGAACCAGCACCACGCCCAGCGCCACGGTGAGGGCATATTTTGGACTGCGGATTTTATTGACTTCGGGAATCAGGTCCGAGGCGGCGACGTAAAGCGTGACTCCCGCCGAAAGCGCCAGGCCGTATTCCACCCAGCGGTGCGCCAGGGCCATGCCCAGCACTCCAATGACGCGCGAAATTCCCAGAACGCCCGCCGCGGCCATGCCCGCTCGGCTGCTGCGCCGCGCCGCGACCATGATGGAGGCCACAGTAAAACCCTCCGGAACGTTGTGAAGAATCGTCGCGCCAAAAATCACCGTACCCAGCCAGGGAGAAATCAGAAATCCCGCGGTAATCGATACCCCATCGAAAAAAGTGTGAATGGTCAGGCCGGCGAGCGCCGTATACGCCACCCGCGGATTCACAAATTCGTCCGTGTGCGTCTCTTCACCAAAATGGAAATGGGCGGGCCAGGCGTGTTCAAAATAGTGAACAATGAAGTATCCCAGCAAAATCAGCGCGGGGGCGGACGCAGGGGCGAGGCGAAGGCTTTCCGGCACCATCTCCGTAAGCACGGTCGCAAGCATGAAACCCGAACCCAGTGCGATGAAGAGCGCCAGGAACGTGCGGCTCCACGGGCGCGCGGAAACGATGGCACCGCCGAATAAATTCGCCAGGCCGGCAACGATTCCGAGGATGAGGCTGATCCAAAAGTAAGACATTCTTCTAACCGGAATGCCTGAAGTGCACCACCTCGCCGTCCGCCACGATGTACTCTTTCCCTTCCAGGCGAAGTTGGGCGCGCGTGCGCGCTTCGGCGAGTGATCCCGCTGCCATCAGGTCCTCGTACTTCACCACTTCGGCGCGAATGAACCCACGCTGAATGTCGGAGTGAATCTCGCCCGCCGCTTCGAGCGCGGTTGAGCCGGCGCGGATGGTCCAAGCGCGGCACTCATCCTCTCCGACCGTGAAGAAGGAAATCAAGCCGAGCAGTTGATAGCTGGCGCGGATGAGGCGCGAGACCGCCGATTCCTTCAGGCCGTAGCTGGCCAGGAACTCCGCCGCGTCCGCGTCGCCGAGTTGCGCGAGTTCCGCCTCCACCTTACCGCAGATGGCGCTCACACCCGTGCGCTGGCGCTGCTTCAAACCCGCTTCGACGGCGAATTGCTCGGCAAGGTTGGCGCGGGCCACATCGGTTTCACCCAGATTCAGGACGTAGAGCATCGGCTTGCGTGAGAGGAAAGTGAACCCGCGAATTACTTTGGTCTCCTCCGCGTTCAATTCCACCTCGCGCAACCGTGTCTGCTTTTCCAGCGCGGCCTTGCAAATATTCAGCACCTGAAGTTCCTTTTCCATCGCCGGATTTTTCTGTTTCTTGACGTCTTTTTCCAAGCGCTCCAGCCGCTTCTCCACGACGACGAGGTCAGAGAGAATCAGTTCCAGTTCCACGTTCTCAATGTCGCGCCGGGGATCGACGGAACCTGCCTCATGCGGAACCGATTCATCCTGAAAGGCGCGCGCCACGTGCACCAGCGCGTCGAGCTCACGCAGGGCTTGTGACTGCACGCCGGTGCGCGCTAATTCGATCACGCTGCCGGGCATATCCATATACTCGATCGTGGCGTGCACGGTCTTCTGCGGCTTGAACAGCTCGGTGAGCCGGTCGAGGCGGGCATCGGGAACACGCACCACGCCCACGTGGGTCTCCTGCCGGCCGGAGCCCGTGCCGCTTCCATGCGCGCGAGTCAGAATTTGAAACAGGGTCGTCTTGCCGGTTTGCGGCAAACCGACGATTCCGATGCGGAGCACTCTTTTCCCTCTTTCGTGTGATGAGTTCTGAAAAATTTATCTGAGCTTCGATACTAACACACCTGATGCAAAGGCTGCGGAACCCCTCGTAGCGGGTCAGTTTGAATTCCGTAGGGGCAGGGCTTGTCCCTCCCTTCAGTCCAGTGAAGTTGAGCAGGGCACCCGCAAGGGGTACCCCTACGCTGAATTACCCACTACCGAACTCCCTTCGGCGCAAAGTTCTCAAAGGCATATATCCTGGCCGAAATCAGCCGGAACGCGTGGACCGGTCTCAAGTTTCAAGTGCTCAGTGCCGATAAATAAGGACGGGCTTAGAGTGCGCGGCGGAAGGAAAGGTTCAAAGCGCGAAGTGGCTGCGCACGGGAGAGGTATTTGGCGACCCGCAGATTCATTGCCCGGCAGCCCATCCTGGACCGCGAGGAAAAGGTCTACGCTTACGAGCTGATTTTCCGGCCCGGCGAAGGGGATTTCTGGCCTCCGCCCAACGGGAACCCGGAAAATGCCGTTGACCTCAGTTCAACTTTTGAAGAGATCGACGAAATCACCGAGGGGGCGCGGGCCGTCATCCGCTGCTCGCGCCAGGTGCTGGTGAGCGGGCTGGCGGGCAAATTGCCCCGGGAACGCGTCGTCCTGGAATTGCTCCCCACCGGCAATGCCGATGAGGATGTTCTGAAGGCTTGCCGGAGCTTGAGGAATGCCGGCTTTCTGATCGCCTTGGGAAACTATCAGGGCGCGTGGCTCGAGCCCCTGGCGGACGTTGTCAACCTCTTTCGATTGGATGTCAACGCCACCGGGGACCGCGCGCAATGGCTGCTGATCAAGAAGTACAAGCCCAAGGGCATGATGTTCGTGGCGGACAAAGTGGAGAGGCGGGCGCAATTTGAGGCCGCCGCGCACCAGGGATTCTCCTTTTTTCAGGGACCGTATTATCGCCGGCCGCAGGTCGCCGCACACTCGGAAGTGGCGCCCACCAAGCTGGGTTATCTCCTCGTTCTGGGCGCCGTCACGCGCCCGGAAATCGATGTCCAGGAAGTCGCCCGCGCCATCAAGCACGACCTGGCCCTTTCCTACAACCTGCTGCGATTCCTGAATTCGGCCCGCTTCGCGTTTCGCTCGCAAATCAAATCCATTCGCCACGCCCTCTTGCTGCTGGGGCAGAACGAGATTCGGAAGTGGGTGGGATTGATTTCCGTTTCCGCCCTGGGTGAGGGCAGTCCGCCGGTGCTCGTTTCCACCGCCCTGGTGCGCGGCGCGTTCTGTGAATCCCTGGCGCCGCTGGTAGGCGCGCTCAATCGCCAATCCGATTACTTTTTCCTCGGCCTGCTCTCTTGCATTGACGTTTTGATGCAACGCCCCATGCGGACGACGCTGGCGGACCT
>JASHTO010000058.1 GCA_030040515.1 Terriglobia bacterium | reverse complement strand
ACACACAAAATTTGAGGCAGTGATCGGCCTTGAAGTGCATCTGCAACTTCTCACGCGTTCGAAGGTCTTCTGTTCCTGCTCGACGCGGTTTGGCGATCCGCCGAATTCCGACGTCTGCCCGGTATGCCTGGGCTTGCCGGGTGCGCTTCCGGTGCTGAACCGCGAAGCGGTGACCATGGCTATGAAGGCGGCACTGGCGCTCAACTGCGCCATCAATACGCACTCGCGTTTTGCACGCAAGAACTACTTCTATCCCGACCTGCCCAAGGGTTACCAGATTTCGCAGTACGACGAGCCGCTGGCTTCCGACGGCTGGATCGAAATCGCGGTGGAGAAGGTTCGCAAGCGCATCGGCGTGACGCGCGTGCACCTCGAAGAGGATGCGGGTAAATCGCTCCACGAGGGATTCCCCGATTCCGACCGCAAGTCTTACATCGATTTGAATCGCTCGGGCGTCCCGCTGATCGAAATCGTGAGCGAGCCCGACCTGCGCACTCCCGATGAAGCCTTCGCATATCTCACCCGGCTGAAGACCATGCTGCAATATCTCGATGTCTCAAACTGCAACATGGAGGAGGGCAGCCTGCGCTGCGACGCCAACGTGAGCGTGCGCTCCCAAGGCTCCAGCGAATTCGGCACCAAGACGGAGGTGAAGAACCTGAACTCCTTCCGCTTCCTGCAAAAAGCGCTGGCCTACGAAATCGACCGGCAGATCGAGATTGTGTCCGGCGGCGGGAAGGTGGCGCAGGAGACCCGGCTTTGGGATAGCCGCGAGCAGCGCACTTACGGCATGCGCTCGAAGGAGTTTGCGCACGACTATCGCTACTTTCCCGAGCCCGACCTGCTGCCGCTGGTGATCAGCGATGAGTGGAAGGCGCAGGTGCGCGCCTCGCTCCCGGAGTTGCCGCAGAGCCGCGAAGACCGTTTTGTGCGCGACCTGCACCTGCCGCAGCAGGACGCCGCCTTACTCACCGCGTCGAAGCCCCTCGCCGAATACTTTGAAGCGGTGGTGAAGGCGGGGGGCGAAGCGAAGCTGGCCGCCAACTGGCTGCTCAATGAATACCCGTTTTTGCTGGAGGAGTCGAAAGCCGAGTTCGCAAACTCGCCCGTCAGCGCCACGGATTTCGCCAAACTCCTCGAATTGGTGGAGAAGAAGACGATTTCCGGCACCATGGCCAAAGATGTTCTGCGTGAAATGATCACCACGCGCAAGGGGCCGGAGCAGATCATTTCGGAAAAGGGACTCCAGCAGATCAGCGACTCGGACAAGCTGGCGGCCATCGCGCGTGAGATCATCGCCGCCAATCCCAAACAAACCGAGCAATATCGCAGCGGCAAGACCGCCACGCTCGGCTGGTTCGTCGGCCAGGTCATGAAGGCCACGCGCGGCCAGGCGAATGCGCAAGTGGTGCAGGAAGTGTTGAAAAAGGAGCTGGGATAATCGGGTCTGTCGCTTGTCCTTTATCCTTGGTCATTTGTCCTTTGTGCCTACAAGTTACAAAGGATATTTTTAAAGGAGCTCTTCATGCTGAACATTGGTAATGATGCCCCGGCCTTTTCATTGCCGTCGGATTCGGGTGGCAAGGTCTCGCTTGCGGATTTCAGGGGAAAAACTCTGGTGCTTTTTTTCTTCCCGAAAGCCGACACTCCCGGTTGCACGAGCGAGGCAAACCAGTTCCGTGATGCCAAAAAAGAACTGGACAAGCTCGGAGCCGTTGTCCTGGGAGTCAGCGGCGACACCGTGGAGCAGTTGCGGAAGTTTCGCGACAAGTACAAGCTGAACTTTGCGCTGGCGGGTGATACCTCCCATACCATGCTGGAGGCCTACGGCGTGTGGCAGGAGAAAAATCTGTACGGCCAGAAGCACATGGGAATTGTTCGCACCACCTACCTGATTGACGGCGAGGGAAAGATTACGAGGATCTTCCCCAAGGTCAAGGTGGAGGGGCACGCGCAAGAGGTTCTGACCGCGCTCAGATCTTAAGCCCCTGCTCAGGAGGTGATGGGCGGGAGTTCCGCCGCGACGGACGGGCTGCGCTTATATCCCGTGGTGGGATGATGGCAGTAAATGGCGCGCAGAGAGCCGGTCGTGAGGAAGGGTACACGCACATCCTCCGCCGCCCATCCCTGGGCTTTCAGCAAATCCTCAAAGGGGCGAATGGAAGTGGAAGGCCGCTCCAGGACGTCCTTCTGGAACTGCCGGTAGGCGTCTTCCCCCAGCGTCACCACGGCCTGGAGCTGGGGGAACTGCTTCAGTTCCTCCCGCAGGTGGCGCGCGCAATAGGCTAGTGCTCTTTCTGGAACGTGGGCTGACTGCACGTGGCAGCGCAGCGCGTCGGTAAGCGCGAAGGCCCGCTTGAACCCCGCATAGTCCGCCACCCCCACCAGCCCGTAAAGCTCCGCGGCAAAGCGGTAGGACCGGTTGGCCTGCCGGTAGAGGAACATCCCGGGGTCCATGGGCGCGTCGCGGCCGATCACCAGCACGCGCACGACGTTCAGATCCGGGTAGTCGCGCTTCAGGTATTTAGCCAGGAACTCGCGCGGCGGGATCATCACGCTGGAGAACGCGGCGCAGTCGCGGCAGGCTTCGATGCGGCGGACCAGCGCTTCGGTTTCCAGGCCCGGAATGCGCGCCCCGGAGTCAATCACCGGGCGGGCGGAGAAAGCAAGTTGCAGCAGCAGCTCCGGGCTGGCGCCGGGCGGGCCGAAGATCAGGTTGTCAATCAGCCGCACGGCGCCCACGCGCGCCGCGATCAGCGCCACCGTGCCCGCGCTGACGCGCTCCACGGGTTCGAAGTTCATGGGATTCACAACCGCCAGGTAGTCGAGCGCCACCTGCGGCTCCTCCTCCACCACCTTCTGCATGGCCTGCTGCAGGCACTGCGTGTTCACCTCTCCCTGCTGCACCAGCGTCTCGCCGCGGCGCAAGGTGCGGTGGAGCACGGCGGCGGCCGCACGGGCTTCGCGGCTCAGCAGGGCATTGCGCGAGCTCAGCGCCATGCCGTCCGCATCGCGTATGGTGGGGCAGATCACCAGGCGCACGCTCAGGTTCAGGTCCTCCACCAGGCGGCGGATCACCTGCACCTGCTGGAAGTCCTTCTGCCCGAAGTAGGCGACGTCGGGATGCACCACGTTGAAGAGCTTCAGCACGATGGTCGTCACCCCCCGGAAGTGCCCGGGCCGCGAAGCACCTTCGAGCGGTGCGGCCAGGCGGCCGGGCTCGACGTGAGTGTCGAATCCTGCGGGGTAGATCTCCTCAGCCGTGGGGGCGAAGCCCACGTCCACGTTGAGCGAGTGCAGCGCCGCGGCGTCCTTCTCGATGTCGCGGGGGTAACCGGCCAGATCTTCGCCGGGGCCAAACTGTGCGGGATTGACAAACAGGGAAACCACCACGGCATCGCACTGCTGCTTGGCGCGGCGGATCAGGCTCTGGTGGCCTTCGTGCAGCGCTCCCATGGTGGGCACAAGCCCCAGCGATCGGCCGCGGCCGCGCAGGTCGCGCAGGTAGGACTGCAATTCCGGAAGCGAGGTCATCAGCCGCGTGTTCATGGCGTGCTCATAGCGCCTTCATGGCCTCTTCATGGGATGATGCGCAGCCGGTCCCACGCGCGGTCCATTCGCAGGGGCGATGAATTCGGGCCGTGCGAGGGTTCGGTGCGCCGTTCGGGCAGAGCCGCGTCAGGCCGGGCGAGTGCTCTCTCGGTCAAACTCCTCTCGCACGATGGCATTCCAATGGTACGACTCGTGATCGTCAGGATAGTTTCCCTGTTCGACGTCGGCGCGAAAGCGCGTCAACGCCTGGTGGAGAATCGCGCGCAGGTTGACGTAGCTGCGAACGTACTTGGCCGACGGGGAGTAGCTGAGCCCCGCGAGGTCGTGAAACACCAGAATCTGGCCGTCGCAGTCGGGACCCGCGCCGATTCCGATGCTGGGCACGCGCAGCCGGCGCGTGATGGCGGCGGCGAGTTCGCGCGGAATGCCCTCCAGCACCACCGCGAACGCGCCCGCAGCCTCGAG
>JASHTO010000647.1 GCA_030040515.1 Terriglobia bacterium | reverse complement strand
CCGCAAGCCTTGCGCCGGACGTGGGGGGCCTGACGGAGGCTTCGGCCATTTTCTACAGCTTTCCAGACAAACCCGCCGACTGGAATCGCGAGGTGAATCCAGCGGCGGCTGCAAAAATTCGTCAACGCTCGCTTGAGGTTGGTGGTAAGAACTTACAGGCGTTGTTGACGACCCGCCCCGACATGGAATTACAGAACCGCATGGTCCTCGCCCAACTTGACGCCTTTCAAGGACAGCTGGACGCGGCAATAGAACAATGGAATGCTTGCTCCCGGCTGTCTTCAACGTCTGACCCCAAAATGTTTCGTTATCTTGAACATGTTCTGGGAATCGCCTATTTCCACAAATCGGAGGTGGAAAATCAGATCTACTGCCACCCGGGAAATAGATGTCTTTTTCCGCTGCCGGAGTCGCTGCGATATTCGCAACCAGCCGACTCCGAAGCGGCCGTCGAGCATCTGCGGAAATACCTGGCTCAGTCGCCTGACGACCTTGCGGCGAAATGGTTGCTGAACCTCGCCTGCATGACGCTGGGAGAATACCCCGCCTCGATTCCCCCGAAGCAGATGATCCCGCTGGCCGGCTTCGAATCGAAACAAGATATAGGTCGCTTCGTGGATGTTGCGGAAGATGCCGGAATCAATCTGGTGTCGGGAGCGGGCGGCATCATCGTTGACGATTTCGAGAATCGCGGCGTATTTGACGTAGTGGTGTCCGAATGGGGCAACCGCTCGCCCTACAAGCCCGTCCATTATTTTCACAACAACGGCGACGGAAGCTTCAGCGACCAGACGGAGCGTGCAGGCCTGCTGAACGTAATGGGCGGGCTCAACATTATCCAGACGGATTACAATAACGATGGGTGTCTTGACTTCCTGGTGCTGCGGGGAGCCTGGTTTTATCCGGAGCTGATGTCGCTATTGCGCGGGAATGGCGACGGAACTTTTACCGACGTAACACGCTCCGCGGGTTTGACGGATGTGATCGCAACGCAGGCCGCGGCCTGGGCCGACATTAATAATGATGGTCTGCTTGACCTCTTTGTCGGCAATGAGAAAGGGTCCAGCCATTTGTTTCGTAACAAAGGCGACGGCACATTTGAGGATATATCCGCCTCCGCCGGCGTGGATCGAATCGCTTTTACGAAAGGGGTGGCTGCCGGAGATTACGACAATGACGGGCACATGGATTTCTACGTCACCAACATGGGCAGCAGCAATTTTCTCTATCACAACGAAGGAAATAATCGGTTTAACGAAGTTGCGCGGCAGGCCGGGGTGCGAAACGCCCAGGGGAAGAGTTTCGCAACCTGGTTCTTCGACTACGACAATGACGGCTGGCTGGACCTGTTCGTGTGCAACTATTACCCTTCGGTGGACGAAAACATTCGCACCTATCTCGGCCTCCCGCACAACGCCGCCACTCTGAAACTTTATAGAAATCTGAGGAACGGGACTTTTGAGGACGTAACCAGGGCCGTCGGCCTGGATAAGGTCTTCATGCCGATGGGCGCCAATTTTGGCGATGTGGATAACGATGGGTTTCCGGACGTTTACCTTGGCACCGGAAACCCTTCCTACGGCGGATTGGTGCCCAACGTCCTGCTGCACAACGACGAAGGCAATCGCTTCTTCGATATCACTGCCTCATCGGGCACCGGCGAACTGCACAAAGGGCACGGAATCGCCTTTGCCGACATGAGCAATTCCGGGCAGCAGGACATCCTGACAGTGATTGGCGGCGCCACGCCCGGCGACCGCCATGCCTTCCGGTTTTTCAAAAATCCGGGCAACAGCAACAACTGGATCAAGGTCAAGCTTGTGGGAGTAAAGAGCAACCGGGCAGCCATCGGCACGCGGATCACCGTCACGGCGCTGAACGCGGGCCGAGGCCGCCGCATCGTTCATCGAATGGTGGACAGCGGCGGATCATTTGGGGCAAATCCCCTGGAACAACACATCGGCCTGGGCCCGGCAGCGTGGATCGAAAAAATCAACATCTGGTGGCCGGCGAGCAAAACACGGCAGGAGTTCTCCAATGTGGGCACTAACCAAACCATCGAGATCAGGGAGTTCGCCACAAAGTATACAACGTTGATTCGGAGAGTTGTTCCCATCGGCACGCGCACACCTGCCCGATCGTAATCGAGAGGATGTAATTTGTTCACGCAGAGTGACCCATAAGGCAGCGTCATGAATCGGTCCCCAAGAATTCTTGCCTGCGGCGCTGGAGCGGTCGTCGCGCTCCAATTCCTCGTTGCGCCGTCCGTGGGTGCACAAACTTACGCCGGGGAAGGACTAGTCTTGCAGGTAAGCCCGGAGCGGAACGAACTGATTGTTTCGATGAAAGAAATTCCCGGCTATATGGACGCCATGGTCATGCCCTTGCCCGTGCGGCAGGCTCGGGAACTCCAGGGCCTGCGCGCGGGAATGATGATTGACTTCACATTAGTCGTGAATGGGAAATCGTCCTACGCTGAAAACCTGTGCGTGCGGAAATTCGTGAGCGTGGAGAACGACCCTCAGGCCGCCGCGCGCCTTGCCATCGTGCAGCAAGCCATGAACCCTACGGCCGAACCGCCGCTGGCAATCGGCCAGCATGTTCCAGACTTTACCCTGACGGACCAGAACGGGCGACCGACGGACTTGTGGCAGTTCGCGGGTAGGATCATCGCCATGACTTTTGTTTACACGCGCTGCCCCTTCCCGAATTTCTGTTTCCGCCTTTCCAACAACTTCGGCCAGCTCCAAAAGCGTTTCAACAAGCGCCTGGGAACCGATCTCATTCTTCTGACCGTCACCCTCGACCCGACCGTCGACCAGCCGGATGCGCTGGCCAAATACGCGGCAATCTGGAGTGCCAACGCCGCGTATTGGCGCTTCCTGACCGGCTCGGCGGCTGCCATCAACAAAGTGACCAGCCTGTTTGGTGTGGTCTATATTCCTGATGAAGGCATGGTCACACATCCCTTGCACACGGTTATCATCGATCGTCAGGGGAGCCTGGCGGCGAACCTTGAGGGAAACGAGTTCACGGCAACACAACTTGGCGACCTGGTTGAAGACATGATGAATCGCACACCTGCCCCTCCACCGGCCAAACCCATACCCCTGGCAGGTCACAACCCGCCAAATTGAACGGTCCGCGCCGGTCGCGTTATGGGTTTTGGAAGCAGGTAGATGACGGACCACACGCAAAGCTGACTAAGGCTCGTCACCGGTCATTTGCTTTTCCGGCCCGTCCTTAATGACGTTTTGATCTTTTTCGGCCTTCTTGAGCCGTTGGAAGATTTCCAATTCCTGCGCGCTCGCCTGCGTGTCGCCCAGATCGCGACAGACCCTGGAAAGCAGGTAATGCGCTCCACTGTCCTGAGGGTTGGCCGCAACAGTGGACATCAATTCGGTTTTGGCCTTCTCGAACTCTTTCATTTCCAGGTAACACTTCCCTAACATGTGATGGACCACGGGATGATCGGGGAGCCTTGTCTGGACGACAGCCAAGTACCCCAACGCCTCCTGGTAGCGTTGTTGGCGGATAGCGATGGCGGCCAGATACAAATTCGTCTGCGGATTCTTGGGGTCCTCGCGAAGCGCTTTCTGAAACTCCTGCGCCGCCTCGTCATATTGGCTCTGGGTCCACAGCGTGGCTCCTATGCTGAAGTGCAGGCCCAATGCGTCGGGGCGCTTGGCCAGGGCCGCGCGGTATTCCACCAGCGCATCGGGGTAGCGTTGAAGATCCGCGTCAACCTCTCCCATTAAGGTATGCCACTGGTAGGAATCCGGGGCCACCTGCTTGAGTCGATTCATGGCTTCCCGGGCCGCATCACCGTGTTGACGCGCTAATTCATTAAGCCGGGATGCTTCCTGCGGGTCGCTCTGGGCCGCCTGCTGCATTTCCGCAAGCGCTGCGGCTTTATGCAACTCCACTAATTGGTACAGGACGTCGGGGTCCCCGGGGGTATCTTGAAGCGCTCGATCAAGTTCAGCGATTGCCTCCTCGTTGCGGCCGGACGCCTTCAAAGCCAGCGCCAGATAATAGTGAGCTTTCGGGTGAGGATGAGGAGCGCGCAGCTCCTGCTCGAAACTCCGAATGGCAGCGCCCCCATTGTTCTGCGCCAGGTACGAAATCCCGGCAAACAGATTCACCTCGGGGTATTGAGAATCTGCTTTTAAAATCCGCTGGAACAAGCGAAGCGCACCATCGAACTTCAATTCCTTCTGGTACAAAATGCCCAGTTGCTTCAAGGTCTCTAGATCATTGGGGGCCAAGTTCAAGGCTTGCTGATATATCTTTTCCGCCCCGGCATAATTCATCCTCTCCTCTTCGTCATGGGCTTGCTGAAGCAAGGACTGAATGTTCGTTTGTAGGGACGCGGAGGTTGACAAGCAGGTTAAACAGAGGGCTGAGCAGACAATAGAAGAGCGCGTCAGACCTCTTCCCGACCGATGCTCCCAGAAGAAGGAAATGATACCCATTAGGTATGCCCGCGTATTGGACACTGTATACGTGTAGATTAAATCCGTCAACTCTCCAAGTTGAATGCGCGTGAAGCTGAGAGCGTAGGAATCTACGAGACTTCACTCCGATTGGCCGAAAAAAGCGAGCATTCTGACCATCTGCCTAGAAAATGCGGAAAGTTGATATTCTCGTAACACAATCTAAAAAAACCTTGACAACGAGTCGTATTCAGTATACTGTGCATACTGTATACTGTGTTCAGTTTCGCGTCGGTCCAAAAGTCTAAAACAATCTGACCGTGGAGGAACGTGATGATGAAGGCCTCTGTGAAACTCTCCGTTCTGGCACTGACCATTTTGTCCTTCCAGATTTGCGCCTTTGCCCAAAGCGACATGGGTGCCATCAGGGG
>JASHTO010000646.1 GCA_030040515.1 Terriglobia bacterium | reverse complement strand
CGTTCATTGATTTTACCGGGCGAATATCATACACGAACGACAGTCACCAAGGAGAGACAAACCGCATGGCCGTCGGAAGGAATCAAAGTGGGAGCCCGCGGAACCTGAGGAAAGCGGTTAGGCCGCTTTGAATCTTATCTTTCGGTGCCAAGCAAGGTGAATTGGATCCGGCCAAAGAGTTCTATCTTCCGGCAGATTCAGTCGTCTGCCGTGGTAGCTTGCGAGTAAATTATCGTGGTTCGGTCCTGCTTCTGCAAATTGACCCACTGCAACGATGATTCGGTAGTCGTCTGCAATCCGACCAGAGCCCCTGATCGAATGTCCGATGGCCGTTCTTGGATAACGCAATTCCATTGCGCGGGTCGTTGTAGCGGCTGTCGCGGAATTCGTGAATGTGGGCGGCGTCGACGATGCTGCCCGCAGTAATTGTAGTGAGCCGGTAGCCCGTAAGGGCACAAGTGTAATTATAAGCTGTGACCACGCGGACTCGGAAGCGCGCTTCCCGTCCGGTCTTCAGTGCTTTCTCGGGCGACTTGTACGCCGCATGTTGCTCAATTGCCTGCCGGCTGGGGACTGGCAGTCCAAGCATCTCGTAGAGCGCAATCTGTTCGGAGGGCCGGAAATATTTCGCGATCAAAAGATGTCGTGCATCGTCGCGACTCGCAGGATTCTCGAAGAACGCCACCAAATCGCTTGGCAGCCTCGCCAACTTCGTAAGCTTTCTATCGGCGGACGCTTCGCCCCGCTCATCAATGGGACTCCAAATCCCATCGCCCTTCAAATGATGAAAGGGCAATCGAACGTCCGGCGGCTCTTTGCGCCTTCCCGCGACGATGCTCCAATAAGTGTAGAAGCGGAACGCAAGTTCCGGGGTCAGGTTTCGTGCATCTCGCCACTTTCCGCCAAGTCGCAGAGGACAAGAAGCAAAAGAGGCTTATGAGGCGCAGGGTCGCCCCACGCGGTCAACGCGCAATTTCGAAAATTTCCCGAGCCAGTAGTCGGGGCGGTTCATGGGATGTAGGGCCGAATGGCATTCGGCCCGTCCGAACGCTGTTTGGCCCTACGAGGGTCGCGGTCGCGATTCCAAATCGTCCTTAAGAATGTTCAGCAAGTCATCCGGCAGGCCCATGGCCCGGTGGCTTTTGCTGTATTCCTCCACCTTGGCGACCATGCGGCGCAGGGTATCGACGTTGATGCCCTTTTCGGCGGCAATTTTTTCTTCCATTTCGCGCAGGCGGTTGAGTTCACTCAGGTCGGCGTTCATGATCACACCTCGCTGCTTGTTGACGATGCGGGCCACGCCGCGGCCGTCGTCGGGATCGCGGGCGGCTTTCCACATCTGCTGAATCAGCAATAACTCCTCCGGATTAATGAGCTGCAAATGAACTTCTTCCTGCAAGGCGAGCAATTTGGCCAGGAGCTCGCGCCGGGCGCTAATAAGCAGCGGCCCGGGGCTGCGCTGGCCGTTCATCCGCCGGTCGTCGCGCTTGCCGTTGGCGGGGTCGCGATAAAACAGAAGCGTGTTGCGGAATTCGATCAGCTTCTCCATTCGTTCGTCGCCCGAGGCCAGCAGTCCCTCGCTGGCCTGGTCGCGGTCCACCACGGTGCACGTCCAGCAGCCGAAGCGGCTGTTGCCGCAACTCGGTGTACTGGTATCGATCTGAATGGGGCACTCGCCGTTGCTGGCGCTGGCGTAGAGCTTATAGAGCGCGCGATTGTCGCCGCCCCAGGGGGTGGGGTTCTGAAGCAAGTAGGCCCAGACCTCCTCCGTAGACAAGAACTGAATGGGGTTTGACACCCAGACGCGCGGCAGGTCGGGATGCCGGTTCAAGCCGTTGCGCGATTCACGTCCCGCCATGGTCTGCGCGCGCGTGGAGCTTTCCGCCCGCCGGGCGCCGAGGTGCAAAATCGCCTCGCCCCAATGCCCAATCCGCCGCTTCACAAAGTCGTTTACCGGATCAATCTTCATCCGCTGCGTGCACCAGCGGAATGTGCGGTTGGGAGGAGGGTAGCCGCGGCCAATGATGTTCACCCAAAACGATTCCTCATGTCGGGGCTTCAGCAAATGGGTTTCAATGTTCAGATCGTTCGTCTGGGAAAACCATCGCATGCGGTCGAGCGTGCCCTCGATCATTTCGGCGATGGCAGGGATTTCCACGCGCGTGTCCGTGCACAGGACGGAGACGGGCTTCTTGCGCCGCTCGTGGGGAATCGACAGCACGGCGTCAAAAATCAGCGAGGCCAGCATCGTGCTGTCTTTGCCGCCGCTGAAGCCCACCAGCCAAGGGCGGGGATCTTCTAGGTAGAGTTGACCTAGAGAGGCTCTAATTTCTTGAAATGTGCCCATTGCTACCGGCGTGATTATATGCCTAATCATACCAGCTGACGCAAGATACCTTTCGAGGATTTTCTGACCATATGGCCGCACGAGCTCGGGGAAATCGTTGTCCGCGAGTTGTAAGAACTTCGCTAGGTATCGCGGTTAACAATCCGTGCTAGTTCGCGGATCGGTATACAACCAACGGGAACGATGGTCTCTTTCGGCAGACTTGCTGTATCCGCCTTCGATCAAATCGGATGTCGGCGACCGGCCATTGCGCACGGGTTTGAGATTTGAGCTACGATTATCAATGGTCATTCCGCTCTAGCATCGGAAAAAGTTGTAACAAAGACCCGGAACCGTTCTTCGATAGCTAATGGGTCGACAACCGGATAACCGAGTCTCGTCAAAGGCCAAAGCGATTACCTGTCGAAAGGCTTCCAACCTGTCCGCTCGGGAACCGTCCAGGCCAAGGTCCATGTCCTTGGTTGCACGCGCGGCTGTCGCAAAGCGAAGCTCCAAGGCCACCCCGCCTTTCAGTAATAGGCGCTAAGGATCTCTTCGCTGACGGCCTTTTCGACGAGCCCACATATCGCTAAAAACGATACCCAGCGTCGCAGGCGCTCCTGATCGAGGCCTTGCTCGCGGGCAACACGCGCTAAAGTTTTCTCGAGCCGTTCAACTTTCTTGTCGTTCACGATTGGTCGCCTAATGCTTGGCACTATCGCTTGTCAGGTTGCGGGAGTATTGGGCCAG
>JASHTO010000645.1 GCA_030040515.1 Terriglobia bacterium | reverse complement strand
AAGGCGTGAACGCCGGTCATCAGGAAGTAGAAACAGAAAAACAGTTCCACGGATCGGGCGTTGGGCCCGGCGAAGGCGAAATTCAGGCCGGGCGCGAAACCATTTAGATAATCGTGCCACCACTCGAGCCTAAGTTTAACGAATATAAATGTCAGCCCAAGCAAAATGGTTAGGATTAAATACGTAACCAGGGAAATTCTTTTTCCCAGTTGCGCGGCGCGCACGGCGAGAGCCATGCTCAAACTGCTGCAAATCAACACCGCGGTGTTGATGGCTCCGATGACGGCGTTTAACTCATGACTTCCAGCCACAAACCCCGCGACGTACATGTTGCGGTAAAGGGTGTACCCGCAGAAGAGCCCGCCGAAGAACATCACTTCCGTGGCAAGGAAGACCCACATTCCCAGACTGGCAGCCTCGTGTTGCTGCCCCAGATCCTCGAATTGGTGCGCCAAGGCGGTGGAGGAGTGGTGGTCAGCCAACATGCACCCCCTTCGCTCCGTACGCGTAAGCTTCTTCCGTTACGATCGGGATCTGCTCAAAGTTCTCCGTGGGAGGCGGCGAAGGCGTTTCCCACTCCAGGCCTTTGGCGCCCCAGGGATTCGGACCGGCCTCCGGACCGTAGCGCATCGACCAGATGAGATAGACGAGTGGGATGGCATAGCCCAACGCCAGGATCGACGCGCCTGCCGATGACATGACATTCAGGACCTGGAATTCCGGCGAGTAGATGGCGTACCTTCGCGGCATTCCGAGATACCCCAGCATGTATTGCGGGAAGAATGTGAGGTTAAAACCAATGAAGACGATGGCTGCGGCCAGCCGCGCCCAGGCGTCGTTATAAAGCCGTCCGGTAATTTTTGGCCACCAAAAATGGATGCCGCCGAGATATCCCATGACCGCACCGCCCACCATGATGTAATGGAAGTGGGCAATCACGAAGTAAGTATCATGAAGATGTGTGTCTTCCGCGAGGGTCGCCAGAAACAGGCCGGTCAATCCTCCCATCGTGAACAATCCGATGAAGCCCAGGGCGTAAAGCATTGGCGCATCGTATGAAATGGAGCCTTTGTAGAGCGTCGCGGTCCAGTTAAAAACCTTGATGGCGGATGGAATGGCCACGGCGAAGCTGAGCGCGGAAAAAATGATGCCGGCGTAGACCGACTGGCCGCTCAGGAACATATGGTGGCCCCAGACGAGAAAGGAAATCACCGCAATGGCAATGCTCGAAAACGCTACAAAACTGTAGCCGAAAATACGCTTCTTCGCGAAACAGGTAATGAGTTCACTCACCACGCCCATGGAGGGGAGAATCATGATGTACACAGCAGGGTGTGAGTAAAACCAGAACATGTGCTGGAACAGAACCGGGTCGCCGCCCACCGCGGGGTCGAAGATGCCGACGTGGAACACCCGTTCCACCGCAACCAGTGCCAGGGTGATGGCCAGCACCGGCGTACCCAGGATTTGGATAACGCTGGTGGCGTAGATCGACCAGAGAAACAACGGCATTCGGAACCAGGTCATACCGGGCGCGCGCATTTTGTGAATGGTGACCACAAAATTCAGGCCGGTGAGAATTGATGAGAATCCGGCGACGAAGACTCCCAACGCGGCGGAGAGCACATTGCTGTTGAGGTAGGTCGTGCTGAGCGGCGTATAAAACGTCCAACCGGTATCGACCCCGCCCCAGATCACTGAATACAGGGTCAGAATCCCGCCGGCCATGAAGATGTACCAGCTCAGCAGGTTCAGCTTGGGAAATGCCAGGTCGCGCGCCCCGACCATCATGGGCACCAGGAAATTCCCCAGCACGGCGGGAATGGAAGGAATCAGGAAGAAGAACACCATGATGATCCCGTGCGTGCTGAAGAGCTTGTTGTACGTGCCCGGTTCGAAGATGGCGCCGTTGGGTTCAATCAGGTGGATCCGCATGAGAGTGGCCGCGATGCCTCCCACCAGAAAGAAAAACGTGATGGAGACCATGTAGAGGATGGCGATTCGCTTGTGGTCCGTCGTAAGCAGCCACGATTTGATGCCGTAATGGGCATTCAAATAGTGCACCCGAGTGTCGATTTCCACCGGAGCGGTTGCCATTATTTCGTTGCCTTCCCTTCCTGCGGGGTCAAGGACTTGATGTAGGCGATAATTTGAAGCAATTGCTCTTCTGTAATTTGCCCTTTAAACGTAGGCATGAGGGGCGCATACCCGGCCACGACTCGATCCGAGGGATGAAGGATGCAATGACGGAGGTAGTCATCATCCACCACCAGCGTCGAGCCGTCAGTCAGTTTTACCGGCTTGCCGTAAATTCCCACAAAAGAAGGTCCCTTGCCGGTTCCATGGCAGGTAATGCAGGCGAACTGTTCGTACAGCCTGGCGCCTGCCTGAACCATCGTCTCACCCCGAATTCCCCCGCTGAGCCACTGCTCGTAGGCGGTCGGTTCCATGACAATCACTTCGCCTTTCATCAGCGAATGGTTGGTGCCACAGTACTGGTCGCAAAACAAGTGAAACGACCCGGTCTTGGTCGCCTCGAACCACTCTGTTGTGTACATGCCCGGCACCACGTCTTTCTTGATGCGAAATGCGGGCACGGCGAAGTCGTGGATGACATCTTCCGACGTCATGGTGAGCTTGATCGGCCGGTTCACCGGAACGTGCAACTCATTGATTTCTTCAACGCCTTCCGGGTGCTGCAATTTCCACATCCACTGCTTGCCCACCACGAAGATTTCCATCGACGCGGCGGGCGGACGGGCATTGCGAATGAACAAACTGGTTCCCCACAGAAAAACAATGGCCACCAGGCCCAACGGGATTAGAGTCCAAGTGAGTTCAAGCGGGATGCTTCCCTCAATCTGTTCCGGTTGCTCATCCTCGGAGCGGCGCCGGTAGCGCAGCGCAAAATACAAGATGGCCAGAAAGATGATGGCCGTGAAGAGCAGGTCAATCCCGGTCAGGAAGTAATAAAGATAATCCACTCCCCTGGCGATGGTGGATGCCTGCTCCGGCCTGATGGAAAATCCCTGCCACATAGGATGATCTAGTATTCAGGATTCAAAACCCGTTCTGATGAGGACCATATTCAACTTTGGTGCCCGCCTCGCGACAAGCCGAAAATCAATGTTCCGATTGAGACGGCGGTAATTGCCCCGGCAATTTTCAGCAAACGCGAAATGACCACGTCGTACTTTCCCGTCGTCGGGTCGTACTGGCAGCAATAAAGCAGAACGGCATCGACGACATTCCCGATCTTGCCGTTGGAGGCTTCTTCGAGCGCCAGACGAATATCTCGCGAGGGGTAAGATATTCCATAGAAATACCGCGATACCTTTCCCTGCGGCGTCAGCACCACGATTCCCGTGGCATGCGCGTACTGCTTTATTTCCGGCATATAGTTGTAACGAAAACCTACGGACTCCGTCAGCGCGCGAATCGCCGGCTCGTCTCCCACCAGGAAATGCCAGCCCTGCTGAGCCCCCGGGCGGCCGTAAAGTCCCACGTAGACGGCCTTCTTACCCAAGGCCATCTCAGGCGTTTCATCGGGGTTGATGCTCACGGTCACCACTTCGTATTGCTCGCCAATATTGAAGCTTACCAGGCGCAGGGCATTTAACAGACCGTCTTCAGCCATCGGGCAGAGCATCGGGCAACTGTAGTAAACCAGCGAAAGAACCACCGGGCGCTTGCCAAAATAGGATCCCAGCGTTACGGCATGGCCGGTTTCATCCCGAAACTTCAAATCCAGAGGCACCTGATTGTTCAACCGCTGGTCAATTCCCACGCCCCTTAATTGCGGGGGAACGACGGAAGCATTGTCCAGCGCCAGGACGTACCCCGTAAAACTAAGGAGGAAAAAGCCGAGGAGCGCTCCATTCCGCGCGCCACAGACGATCTCCCTCCACCACCCACGACCCTCATGCCGATGTGCCTCAATCTCGGCGAATACCATATTCCTAGCGTGCTCCTTTACTTTCCATCCGTGCAGTTACCGGCGCGGGCGCAACTCCCTTAGTGTTTACCTGACCTTTTGCCGGGGAGCTGCCCCGAATCGGCAATCCCTTTTGCAGGAGAAGAGTTATCGCCCGGTCAATCGGGATGCGGACTATGCCGGCCTTTTGATCCACCCACCCATAGCTGTCAAGAGTTTTGTCCTCCCCGGCCAAGTATTCCTTCAAGTCGAGCGGCGCGTTCGTCTGCAAGCGGGGAGAGGGGGGCAATGTCCGCACGTTTTCGAAAGGCGAGGCCGGGGGTCCCAGAGGTTGGTGACGGACAAAAAAGCGAAACACCACAGCGCTGCCCAGCACACCCAGAACTACGAGTCCAACCACCCCCGCGGCAAAAGCCACCAACCGCCCTATACTCACATCGGAGTCTTCGTAACCGCGCTGGCGATTTTCCGAATTGTTGTCCGGTTCTGCCATGTCCGTATCAATCCCTGATTTCCAGCCTCTCCCAACTAATTCTTAGACATGCTGCAAGATTTCCTTCAGCCGCGGATCCTGAAGTGGAAGCTCGGGCCGCCCCTTTAGCTGTGATACGAACTGCCACAGCCACAGCCCTCCGACGCCAACGATCGCAAGCAGGTCAGTCAGGTGAAATTCCGGTCCTGCCGGTTCAAACGCCGGCACCGTGAGCCAGTAGATATCCACAAAGCTTATCACCACCAAGCCTGCCGCCAGCCATCCCAGCGAAGCGGCGCGGCGCTTCACGAACCGCATGAGCAACAAGAGGAAGGGGACGGCGAAATGAAAGACGATGAGCACCAGCGCCACCGCGGTCCATTTCCCCTCTGCACGGACCATGTACCAGGAAATTTCATCGCGCAGGTTTCCCGCCCAGATGATCAGGAACTGCGAAAATGAGAGATAGGCCCAGAGCATCGTGAAGGTCAAAAGCAGGTTGCCGTAGTCACCGAGCACTTGCGGTGAAACCAGACCGGAGAACTTATTCCGCCGCGCGAGGAGAATGATGGCCACGGTTACCAGGGACATCCCTGCCAGGGCTTCCGTCACCATGAAGATCATCCCGTAGATGGTGGAAAAAAACGAAGGCTCGAGGGACATCACCCAATCCACGCAGGCAAAAGTGACAGTCAGTCCAAAGATAAGCAGTCCCGGCGCGGAGATTTTCTGTAACCGCTGCGTGAGCTCAGGCTCACCCGTTTCATCCTGCCGGCGCGACCATTTGAGCAGAAAGTAGGCAAGCAACAGCCAAAGCGAAAAGTAGATCACATTTCGCACCACGAAGAAGGGCACATTGAGGTAGAACCGTTTATATTGCAAGAGAGGGTCGGCGTGGACCTTTGCCGGGTCCGCCCAGCTATACAGGACCGGCAGGCGAAATAATATCGGCAGCAACAGCACCGCCATCAGATAGAACGTTCTCACTCCCGCTTCCAGCGGGCGGCGCAGGGGGAATCCCCAGGTACCCCCTATCATGTAATGAATCATCAGAATTTCGGCGCTGCCCACCGGCAGGCCGACAAAAAATACGAATGCCAGGAGATAAGAGTGAAAAAACTGAGTGGAGTCGCGGAACCCCAGCGCCACGCAGAGCACGAGGGCCACCACGCCCACCACCAGTGCAGGCTTCTCGAGATGTTCCATTCCCGTTAAGGGTGTTTCCGCCGCGTTCATTTCTCTCCGCTCGTCAGTTTATCCCGCTCGCCCGCCGGAACATCATCCAGCGTGGCGTGCTGGCTCAGTTGCAAAGCGCGGATATAGGCCACGATTGCCCAGCGATCTTCCGGGGTGATTCTGCCCGCATAGCTGAACATAGCGCCGTAACCATCCGTTATGACTTCGAAGAAGTGTCCCGCCAGGGCTTCCATCAATCGCTGAATGTGATAAGAAGGTGGCGACGGAAATCCGCGTTGCACCACCATCCCCCGACCGCTGCCCGTGTAATCGTGGCAGGGGGTGCAATAAATGTTAAAGCGAGCGCGCCCGCGCTCCAGCACTTGGCGCGTGACTGGAAAAGGAAACTGGTCCGCCAGCACGCCATTCACACGGCCGGTGTAAAGAAGCTCGTCCGTATGCATGTGCCCGCGCGCCACGGTGTCGTCGATCTTCGGGCGGTCATCGCGTCCATCCTGAAAAAAAGTGCTGGCCCGGTCCGGTTGGTATTTCGGCTGAATGTGCATATCCAGGCGGCAGCTCAAGGCGCACACCGCGGAAAGCACCACCATGGCCCACTGCGCCCGCGATTGCCACATTCGAATTTTCCAGCCTTCAGGCCTCAATATCCGATACCTCACGAGGATTCAGGGACTGCAGAAATTCCCGAGTCTTCTGTGCGTCAAATTTCGAATCTCGCGCCTTGATGCAGAGAAAGAACTTGTTGCGCGTGGCCAGCTCAAATCGCGGGGCGTTAAATACCGGGTGGTATGGCGTCGGCAGGCCATTCAGGGCCAGCATGCCCAGCACCGTGGAAATACCGGCGCAAAGGATGGTCAACTCAAAGGTGATGGGAATAAATGAAGGCCAACTATTGAAAGGCCTCCCGCCGATATTCAGCGGATAACCGATGACATTCGGCCACCACTGAAGGAAGAATCCGCCGAAACAACCCGTCAGACCCCCAATCAGGCAGATCAGGGGCACACGAGTTTTGTGAAAGCCGATGGCCTCCGCCAGCCCCTCCACCGGAAAGGGCGTAAAGGCGTCCATCTGCCGATAGCCCTCCGCGTACGTGCGCTCAGCAGCCTTCAACAAATCATCGGTCGTGTTGAACTCGGCCATCAGACCGTAAAGAGGATGCCGCTTCATCATTCAACCCATTGAATTCGAAACTATACGGAACGACATAAGAGGTAGCCACGGTCAACTCGCAGCGCGGGTTGACCGTGGGCTTTGGGCTTGTCCACGACTCGCGAACCCACGGTCAGAAGAGCCCTGACCGTGGCTACCCATGCCCCTGGACATGGATTATGCGCATTATTTTGTGTGGCCAACTTAGTTTCCAGTTCTCAATCATCCCTTCTTCTCCTCCAGGTTATGCGCCAGTCCACGCATCTCAAAGATCGAAATCATGGGCAAATAGCGAATGAACAGCAGGAACAGCGTCAGGAATAATCCGATTGAACCAAAGAACGCGGCCCAATCCCAGATCGTTGGGTAGTACATGCCCCACGACGAGGGCATAAAGTCGCGGTGCAGGCTGGTGACGACAATCACAAAGCGCTCCAGCCACATGCCGGTCTGAATCACCAGCGAGATCACGAAGAGCGCGGCAACGTTACGACGGATCCTCGCAAACCAGAGTGTGCTCATCGGAATCACAATATTGCACCCGATCAACGTCCAGTAGACCACCGCGTAGGGGCCGGTCATCCGGTTCATAATCATGTACCGGTCATAAGCATTCCCGCTGTAAAACGCCATGAAGGTTTCCATCATGTACCCGTAGGCCACAATCAGGCCGGTAGCGAGCAGGATTTTCGCCATATTGTCGAGGTGACGGATGGTGACAAAATCCTCCAAACCGTAGAACTTCCGCAGAGGAATGGCCAGGGTCAGAACCATGGCGAATCCGGAATAGATGGCACCGGCGACGAAGTACGGTGGAAAAATGGTGCTGTGCCAGCCGGGAACGATCCCCACTGTGAAGTCGAAGCTCACCACGGTGTGGACGGAAACCACCAGGGGTGTGGCCAGACCTGCCAGCAGCAGGTAAGCCATCTCGTAACGATGCCAATGCATCGCTGAACCACGCCACCCCATGGCCAGGAAGCCGTAAACCCTGCGCGACAGCCGCGCCTTGGCGCGGTCACGCAAGGTGGCGAGGTCGGGAATCAAGCCCACAAACCAGAAGAGCAACGAAATCGTCGCATAGGTCGAAACCGCAAAGACGTCCCACACCAGCGGGCTGCGGAACTGCGGCCACGTCCCCATGGTATCGGGGTAAGGCAGCAGCCAGAAGAAAAGCCAGGGGCGGCCCAAGTGGAGCAAGGGGAACAAGCCCGCGCAGGACACCGCAAACAGCGTCATGGCCTCGGCAAACCGGTTGATCGACTGACGCCACGCCTGGCGCATAAGCAGCAGGAATGCCGAAATTAACGTGCCCGCGTGCCCGATTCCGATCCACCACACAAAATTGACGATGGCAAATCCCCAGGCGATGGGGATATTTATTCCCCAAAGGCCCACGCCGAAGACCAGCAGGGCGCCAATGGCCATATTCAAGATCATGAAGAAGGCGAAGCTGATGGCAAGCCCGAACCACCAACCCCACCGAGTCTTCTGCGTGAGGACGATGGAGCTGATTTTGTCGGTAATTGTGGCGTAGGTGTGCCCGGGAGCGAGAACTGGAGTGCCCGCACCCGCCGCCGGCGTGTTGTCCAATCCGTCGCCCACCACTTACTCCTTGATCTCCGGGTTGGGATTCCGCAACTTTGCCAAGTAAGTCGTGCGGGGCCGTGTGTTCAAATCCGTCAAGATGCCGTAGTTCCGTGATTGATTTTTCAACCTCGCCACGCGGCTGTCCTGGTCGTTGATGTTGCCGAAAACAATCGCCTGCGTCGGGCAGGTTTGCTGGCAGGCGGTAACGATTTCGCCATCCTGAATCTCCCGGCCGGCTTCTTCCGCGGCAATCTTTACGCGATTAATCCGCTGGATGCAGTAGGAGCACTTCTCCATTACGCCGCGGCTGCGCACGGTCACATCCGGGTTGCGCTGAAGCATGAGGCTCTGCGTCGTCCAATCGGAAAAGAGCTCGAAATTAAAGCGTCGGACCTTGTAGGGACAGTTATTTGAGCAGTAGCGGGTGCCCACGCAGCGGTTGTAAACCATTTCATTCAGCCCTTCCGGGCTGTGGACGGTGGCTCCCACCGGGCAAACGTATTCGCAAGGGGCGTTTTCACAATGCATGCAGGGGACCGGCTGATTGTAGACCGCGGGATTTTCCAGGCCACCTTCGAAATACGCGTCCACACGAATCCAATGCATTTCCCGGCCGCGCGACACCTCATCCTTCCCCACCACCGCAATATTGTTCTCGGATTGGCAGGCAATAAGGCAGGCATTGCATCCGATGCAACTATTCAAGTCAATGGACATTCCCCAGGCGTTGCCGGTGTAGGAATAATCCGGGTAGAGCGAAGGCCCGTAAATTTCGTCGCCCTTGTCGTGGGTGAAATCGGGGTCTTTGCGGAATTCCTCCAAAGTCGCAGCGCGCACCAGCTTGCGTTGCATCGCCGCCACAGTTTCCTCTTCGCGCTCTTCTCCCTCTTTGCCCACGATGTGGTGGTGCTGCGTCGAGACAAGTTTGTAGGTCTTGCCGGTTTTTTGGATTTCGGCGTTGCCGATCCAGCGATTTTCCGAAGTGGAAAGCAAGTAGGCATTAAAACCCCGGCCGTTGCCCACTTGGCCGGCCCGGGAGCGGCCGTAACCGAGGTGCAGGGTGAGGGAACCATCGGCCTGACCGGGAGTGATCCAGATTGGCGCTTCCACCGACTGTCCATAGGCGCTCAGCTTCACCACATCGCCGTTCGTTACTCCCAGTTTCTTCGCAGTCGCGGGGCTGACCAGAGCGGCATTGTCCCAAGTCAGCTTGGTGAGGGGCTTAGGCAATTCCTGTAACCAGCTATTGTTGGAAAAACCGCCATCGCCGATGGAGGGGTCCGGGCGCAGGACGATTTCCAGCGCCCCGGCATTCGGAGAAGCCGTCTTTGCCGCTTCCCCAGTGAGCCCCGCACTCATCTTGACGGGCTTCGGTGCCAAGGTGGAATTCGCAACCACACCGTTATTCAGCGAGGTTTGCCAGAACAGCTCGAAATCGCCCCCCGAGTTCCGGCGCTGCCAATATTGCCGTACAATTTCATGCGTGGTGGCGCTGGGCTGTTGTCCCATTACGGCCAGAATTTCGTGCGCCGACTTGCCGTTATACAAGGGTGAGATGAGAGGTTGGATAATGCTGATGGTTCCGTCGTAAGCCCGCACGTCACCCCAGGTTTCCAGGAAGTGCGCCTCGGGAATATGCCAGTGGCAGAGTTCGGCCGTCTCATCCTCATATTGGCTCAGGTGAATTCGGGTTCTTACTTTGAGCAGGTGCCGGCCAAAATGCAAATCCGCGGGAGCGCTGTAAACCGGATTCACTCCGAGCATGAGCAGAGTGTCAACGCGGCCGCCCTGCATATCGGCCACCAGTTCCTGGAGAGATGCCAGTTCGTTTACCGGGTTGGCTTCCACGGGCTCCGTGTAGTGCACAGTTTGGCCCGTGTTTCCCAATACGTCGTTCATGGCGTGAGCCAGGGCGTGGACAATGGGCGGCTGGTGTTCTCCGACAATCACCAGACAAGCGCCGCGATGCTTATTAAGATCGCCAACGAGGGCGGCGAGCCAATCGGCCGGCAGGCGGGCGGGCGCAGCGCTTCCACTGCCGGCAGTCTTCACTCCCAAGCCTTCCGCCAAGGCGCGGGCAAAGGTTTCAACCTCGCCGGCACGGAGTGGCAGGCGATGATCCGCCGTTGCCC